>MGRM01000012.1:52231-161685 GCA_001798185.1 Deltaproteobacteria bacterium RIFCSPHIGHO2_02_FULL_44_16
GAACAGTGTATAAAAACAAGAGCAAACATCAACAGAGCAGTAAACCTAAAAAAATTTTTCATAAATTTCCCTTTCTCCGATCACCAAAACAATTCCCCGGTTCTCCGGTATACGTATCAAAAATATTATTTTCAAGAATAATTTCAGGAGAAAAATGATTCTTTACCTCTTTTTCTCTTTCTCCTATAAAAACTTTATGGCCTTCGCGATTGCACTTCACGTTCTCTCGGTTGTCATTTGGGTTGGAGGAATGTTCTTTGCCTTCATGGCACTTCGTCCTGCTGCCTATAGTCTTGAAGTTTCACTTCGATTAAAACTTTGGGCTGAAACACTGCGCCGATTTTTCCCTTGGGTTTGGGGAGCAATTATCACCCTTCTTCTCACCGGTTATTGGCTTATCTTTGCTCTCTTTGGCGGCATGAAAGGGTTAGCGCTCCATATCAATCTGATGCAAGGAATCGGCATCTTCATGATGCTTCTTTTCATGCACGTTTTTTTCTCTCCCTATCGACGTTTCAAAAAAGCCGTCAGCGAAAACAATACTGAACTCGGAATGAAGTATTTAAAACAGATTCGTATACTTGTTCTTGTGAATTTACTCCTTGGCATCACCACCATTATTGTCGCCACCGCGGGACGATACGGTTTATTCACATGAAGGGCTGCGCCCTTTTTCTTTTGATTTTGACCATCACTTTTTTTCTTTTTCTCGGTTATTCGCTTTTGCCTGCTTCTTCACTTCCGCCTGGAGGAGTACTCGCCTTTCAAACTGAACCTCTTCCTGACGATGATCAGCTCAAAGTGATCACCTATAATATTGGGTATGCTTCTGGAGAAAAAAATAACGAAGAACCTGTGACGCAGCAGGAGGTGGAAACAAATCTCAAAAACATGGTACTTTCGCTTCTTCCGATGAATGCCGATATCATTTCTCTCCAAGAGGTCGATTTTCGTTCATCGCGAACGTATGACATTGATCAACTCGAATATCTCGCAGAAGAACTTCACCTTCCTTACGCAGCTTATGTGGTCACCTGGAATAAGCGTTATGTCCCATGGCCTTATTGGCCACCTTCACGACACTTTGGTCGTATCGTTTCAGGACAAGCCATCTTAAGTCGACATCCCATTACAGAGCAGACATTGCTCCGTTTTGAGAAGCCGAAAGCAAACGCTTTTTGGTACAACTGG
This sequence comes from Deltaproteobacteria bacterium RIFCSPHIGHO2_02_FULL_44_16, assembly GCA_001798185.1. Classification (NCBI taxonomy): domain Bacteria; class Deltaproteobacteria; species Deltaproteobacteria bacterium RIFCSPHIGHO2_02_FULL_44_16. Next base: position 53,423 of record MGRM01000012.1, read on the forward strand.
TTTTATCTGGAACGCATTACACAACGCATTCAGGTGGAGATTGAAGGGAAAAAAGCAACCATTTGGAATATCCATCTGGAAACATTTAAAGAAGATTCCAAACGAGAACAAACTGAAATTCTGGCTCGCGAAGTGGTCAATCATCCAAGTGATATCGTGCTTGTGACCGGAGACTTTAATAGTCCTTCAGAGTTTCAGGAAAAGAGCTTCTCCTCCTCAGAACAAATGAAACTTCAGATGCAGAAAAGAAATATTTCCACATTTACAGCAACCACACAGCTCCACAATGCAGAAAAAGAAACTCCCCTTTATTCATCACAAAGCTGGAAGCCGACAAAGAAAATCGATCATATCTTCTTTAATGATGCTCTGAAACTTGAAGAGGTGGGGAACCTCAAGCTCACCGCAAGCGATCATCTTCCCATTTGGGCAAGTTTTTCATTCACTCCGTAAATTTACTTCCATCCAGGAGTGTTTTGTATTCCTGCATGCGCGAAGGAAAGATTTCTGCTTTGATATCGACGAAAATGTGTTTATTCAAAAAGAAATAACGTTGGAGATCGCCCCCATTTGGACCTGGAGCTTGGTCATTATAAGAAAATCCTGAAAGATGTGCTGTTGAGACTGGCGTTATAGAGAGTGTGGGGAATTCATCCTGAAGATACTCATCAAGCGATTCAGGTTGAGAGATTAAAAGAGAAAGTGTCATTGTCGCAATTGTTTTTTCTGTAGTATCGGGACTCGAAAAAACAACATCATAAGAAGTGTCAGTGACTTTCGTTTCTTCGACCGACCATGTCTCTGGAAATGTCACCACCAGTTTTGCAGTTTGATTTGTATAAATATTTTCTTCTACTGTTCCCGGGGTCAACGAGCAGGTCTGTCCCGGAAGACAAGGGTTTCCTGTGCTCGTCAGCGGAGCGGGCTTACTCGTGAGATCAAAACACCCTGAACAGACGAGAAGAAAAAAATAAAAAAGAAATTTTATCTTCATTGTCTCTACTCCTTTGGAAGTCTGCTGACATTAAAAAGTTGAAAATTGAGTTGATACACAGCTTCAGCTTCGTTTTCTTCAGCGAGAAAATGTGAAACTTTTTTGCGAAACTCTTGTAACATCTCTTTTAACCTCTTGAGCCTTTCCTTTGAAACTGCAAAGGTGACTGAGCTAATCTCGCGATGTTCAGCTGGAGTTTTGTCAATAGATTCTCCTGCTCGTTCGATCATTTGTCGATGATAATTCGCAATCGCCAAGGACATCACCTCATCATCTGTCTGAAGATGGCGGTGTTGCTGTCGATATTTTCCATCTTCGCCCCGCACCACAAAACCGAGTTTTTCTAATAATGCGAATGACTCTCCTGCTTCTCGAATTGTGAGAAAAGGATCAAACTGTCGCGCAATCCACTCTGGGTCCTTTCGAAATCCAGGAAAGAGAACAAGTTCTTGAACCACACTATGATACCACTTTGAATAATATTCGAATTGTTCTTGTTGTATCTTTCTTGCTTCAAGATATCGTCGATGCTTCCCAATTCTCGCATAATAAAAATTTCTCTCTTCGTCGTTGCTACTTTGATGAAAGCGAACCAGGTTTTCGAAAAAATCGACTTCCTCTTTCTTCAGCTTGAGCGCTCTTGCTACTTTTTGAATACCATCTCCGGAAAGATTTCGTTTCCCTTGGATCACGAGCATAAGAAAATTACTGGAACGAAATCCTGCAAGTCGTGAAAATGCGCGATATGAAAAACGTTCTCGCCTCTTTTTAAGTTCCTCAAACGCATCCTTCAAGAAGAGACGAAAATCGAGATAGTGAAATACATCAGCCATGATCCTTACCTCTTAAAAGAAATGATGACAAGAAAAATAATACTATAAATGATACTCTAAAGTACACATTTTTTATAAATAAAAATAAGAGAATACAATTAATAATTTATAACTATTTAATATATAACATTCTTTATTTAAAGGCTCATAAGTTTTGTGTACTAATAGAATTCAATATTTTCAAAATAGAGTCATTTTGAACTCGTCTTTCTCCGATAACCAGGGTAAGAAGAACATACCTATTTCTCAAGGAGGAAGCGATGAAGTTAAAAAATGGAACTCTCAAGATGACGCTGATGCTTTTCTGCAGTACTCTGTTTGTTGCGTGCGGTGATGAGAAAAACGTCGTATCAGAAATCATCACCCCCACGTGCACACTCCCCTCTTCATGCGAAGAGAATAATGTAAGTCCTCTTCCTGAAGAGGAAAGCCAAACTGATGAAAGTTCAACGTCGGAAGAAAATACTTCACCACCAGAAACAGAACCTGACGTTGCTCCTCTCGTTTTTTCAGAGCTCGTCAGCTTCAATGGAAATCTTTATGCAAGCGGTCCTTTTAAATGGAATGGAGCACAATGGATTCCCATTCTGCAAAATGGAGAACCCGAAACAGCAATCATTCAGATGAAAGTGATTGGTCTTGAACTTTATTTCATCACGAAAAAGAGCGGTATTTTTAAATACGATGAAATTGACGACTCTGCGGTTCCTGTTGGAGTGGGCCTTGAAGGGAAAGCAATTGCTGATATCACTTTTTTTGAAAATCGTCTTACGGTTGCAGTAGATAAAGAAGGTATTTTTCAATACGACGATACAAGTTTTCAGTGGACGGAAACAATTCCTGCTCCTTTCGGCAAAGAACTTCTCTATTCTGAAATAGCGGAATACAGCAGCGATCTCTATGTGGGAACGCGTGAAAACCCGGGAGAGGAACCACGCGCACAAGGTCTTCTCCAATATACCTCCGGAGCATGGATTGCACTCTCGCCTGTATCATCTGGGTCTGCTCATACCCTTCCTGTTGGATCCGCAGATGCTATCGACGCGCTAATTGCAACTGACATTGGACTCTTCGTCACCGCACACGATCCATCAAGACTGCAAAGCGCTCTCTTTTTTGAAGTCCACGGTCGTACAATGACAAAAAAACCAGGGCCCGGTGACGCAGATGTTTTCACCGATATAATCGTCCTCGATCCCGACACACTTTATGTCAGCGCATCAAACAATCACATCTGGAAACAGGAATTTGACGGAAGTTGGACGCAAATCACATTGATGCGTCCCTATACGAATGCACGAGCAATGGCCTTTCATAACTTTGATCTCTATGTCGGCGCTGAAGAAGTGACGTCGCAAAATACCAATTTTGAATTTCTTATGTTTCAGCTTACGGGCAGCAACTGGCTATCACTTGATCAATAAAAAGAAAAAACCAGAAAACGTCAGACACTTTCTGGTTTGCACATGAACTATAAACATAAGGAGGATCTATGGCACTGCTTGATGTTGAATTAAATGCAAGGACAACTGTTGGAGTAACAACGCAGTATCCAGGAAACACATTTGAACAGAGTTTGACAGGAGGAGCAGAGTTGAAATTAGGCCTTCCCGACAGTCCTTTCTATGTCTCTCTTGGCGGGGAGCTTGGTGTTATGAATTATAGTCAGGACGACTTTGATAGCCAATTCATGATTGGAAGAGCGGAAATGAGTTTAATGTGGAAAAAATCAGAAAATTTTCATTTCGGCATTCTTGCTGCCACAACTCATCGTTTGGGCAGTACAGGTTTTAAGAATGAACCGCCTATGACGCTCTTTGCGGGAGCTGGTTTCGAGACTTCATCTGAATCGTTTCTCTTTCGAGCAAACGCAGGTTACGTCCATATGCGAAAACTCGAGAATCCGATGTTACTTCCAGATGGCCAAAAGTTTTCTTCTGACTTTAATGCAGGAGCATTTGGATTGCATATCACGGTCGGAATACCGATTCTCTAGCTTCACAGCTACTCGTTATCATTCTGAGCATCAGGAATGATTGTGTAAACAGGCCCTAAATCACTAAGAATATTGATTTTTCTCTCAAGAGTAGTACAAAACATTGCCTCATGAAAATAAACATAACCTTTTTTTGCGCGTTCATATTTATTGTTTTATCCTTAAGTTTCTCGTGTGCAGTTCCATTTGATGAAGAAGTATATCATTTCGACTCCATCTCTCTCCCCCCTTCTCATGAAGACACTTTATTGGGAAATGTCGTAACACCTCCAGAAACAGGACTTATAGAAGAGCCGCTCTGCAAGACTCTCGCCATTTCAGGACGATATTATCGTGACCTCACAGGTCAATCAGCACAACTGATCGATAATCATCTTTATCTTATAAGTAGCGCATCAAAACGAAGCTCTGCTGCTATTATTGAATTGAACAGTGACCTCGAAGAAATCTGGCGCGGCGATCTTGACACTCCAGCCAAAATTGCGGGCCACGCCACCTCGCTTGCGTACAAAAAAGGATTCCCCGCGCTTCTGGGAATCAACCAAAAGTTTCTGGTCATTAACTGGGACCTTTTTCGACAGGATGGAAACCTCAGTCGTGCCATCATGCGTGATATTGCAGATCCTCTGGCAGAGAATTTTAGCCGCGGCGAATATGTCACGCTCTATGGTAAAACCTATCTCGCCACCAGCGACTATGTGGGTAACATAAGACTTTATGATGCTGAGAAACTGCGCACAGCAGCTTCTACAATCGAAGAAGGTGTTTTATTTAAAACCATCGCAATGCCTCCTTTTGTGCAATCACTTGTGTGGCAAAATGATAAACTTTTGCTCGTTCGAAATATCGAGAATGTACTCGGCATGCAATTGACCTCTTTGAACCTCGATACAGGTGAAATAGAACAGAATATCTGCTTTACAGGACGCGGCGAACTCGAAGGTTATCGACAACTTCCAGATGGACGAGAAATTTTCCTCACCGGCGAATACGGCGAGGCTGGTGGACTTATGTACGTGACTGAGGTTCCTTAAAAGCTCTCATTTCATTCTTGAGAATCTTTCCGAGAGAAGAACGAGGGAGTTCCTTCATTTGATTGACCACACGAATGCGTTCAAAGGGAAGGACAGTTGCATTGAAGCGGACATAGAGCTCACTCACCTGATCTGCTCGCGCTTGCGCCACAAAAAGATGAATGACTGATCCGAGACGTTCGTTGGAAACAGGGATCAGAACAGCATCTCCTGAAAAACCGATTTCAATGGCGAGATCGTGAAGCAAATGATCAAGACGCGTGAGATCAACACTCTCTCCTCCAATTTTGATCATGTCATCCACACGACCGTGAAAGAGAAGATGATCTCCGAAAAGAGAACCGCGATCATCAGAAGTAAACCAACCGTTTCTTTTGAGATCAGAAAAAATCGCGCCCTCTTCGTGCTCACAGAGATGACCCGTGAAAAGAGAGTTCCCACAAAATTCAAGAAGTCCTTGTGAACTTACCCGTACCTTCATGTGATCCAAAATCTTCAAAGATGGATTCTCATAACCATCGAGCGTCTCGAGGGAAGCAGTGGCCACTTGCGAACAACATTCTGTCAGACCGTAACTTGGCAAAAGATTCCAACCGAGCTTTCGTGCTTGAAGATAAAGTTTTGGGGAGAGTGGTCCACCTCCCACAATAACCGCTCGCAACAGAGGGGGAGCTTCGCATCCAATGTGCACAAGATCATGAATTTGCGTGGGAACAAGCGACACAAGGGTCACATGTTGATCAGAAAGTTGTTTCTGAAAAAAATTCACATCCCAAGGGGTCATTTCCACAGAGGAAGCCCCACTCACATAAGCCCTTGCAAGAACTCCGATCCCACCAACATGAAATTTGGGAAGAGCTAAACCCCAACGATCATTGGAGCTAGCATCGAGATGACGATTCACTGCTTCAGCAGAACAGAGAAGCGCCTCTTTTGAAAGTGCAACGAGTTTTAACTTTCCACTACTCCCTGATGTCGCAAGCCAAACATGACGTTCAAAGGATGGAGCATATTCAAACATTTTTAAAAACCGAACTCGCAAATCATCTGAACAACGTGGATTTAACAAGATATGTGATTCAGGTGAGTCCCACATGATGTGATGAGTGGTTTTCATTTACACTGATCCGAGAAGAAGTCCGACAGAGAGAAAAATTCCAAAAAGGAGATGAAGCAGAGCTCCTTTGGCAAGAAATTGATTATAGGTTCGACTCGGTTCAGTGATAAAAACTCCCTTGGTCACTTTCATTGCAAGTGGCAAAACAAGAAACGGAAGAAGTGCTGCGGCAATATCTCCCCACACAAACCAGAAAAAATTAAGAACAAAAGGAGCAAAACAGAGAAATGCAATTTCCTTTCGTGCAGCCTCAACACCAAAACGAACTGCGAATGAACGCTTCTGTGCTTTTCGATCTCCTTCGACGTCTCTTAAATTATTCACTGCTAACATTACCGTCGAGAGAAGTCCCATCTGCAAACCTGCGAGAAATGTTTCTTTCCCGACTGTCCCTGTTTGGAGATAACTGACTCCGCCGATGATGGTGAGACCAAAAAAGAGAATGACAAAAATTTCTCCAATCCAAAGATAGGAAATGGGAAAGGAACCACCTGTATAAGCATACCCAAGAAACAAACAGATAAAACCGATCAGCAAAATAATCCATCCACTATGGAAGATAAGAGGAAGTCCAAACAGAACTGCAACTGCATAGCTGATGCAAGCTCCGATGAAGACAGCTTTTGGGGAAAGAAGACCGGCTTGTGTCACTCGCAGAGGACCTAAACGTTCATGAGTATCGGTCCCTTTTTTAAAATCGAGAACATCATTAAAAAGATTGGTGCCGATCTGAATTCCGACTCCGACAAAAAGGGCACAGAGAGTGATCCACCACACAAGAGAATGACCACGCGATGCAATGAGGGCAGTAGCAACGATCAGAGGAGCGAATGCTGCGGTAAGTGTTTTTGGTCGAGATGCAAGAATCCAGGCTTGAAACGTACTCACCTTTTCCATGAGTGAGATTCATAGTGGGTCAGATGAGATGCGTCAAGGGTGAGAAAGATTAAAGAGAGATGCAATAGACTTTTGCGGTGATAGTGTAGGAATGCGATGCGTTATCATCATTATTGGCATGCGTTCCACAGCTCCAACCGGCTGATGTTGAAGTACTCTCCCATGTGACGGGATTTGATTCCGTCACGTTCAGATTAAATTCACGATCCCAGCTTGTAACACTGAAAGAACATCCGCCACTGATGGCAATATCATTCGAATCATCGCAAGAAGCTGTTTGTGATGCATCAGCCATAGAATTGCTGGAAACGGTAAGAGTGCTACCTGTCGATGTTCGAACATAAAGAGCTGTTTTCGCTGTGTACAACCCTCCCCCTTGAGGGCCCTGTGATCCAGTCGCTCCAGTGGCGCCCGTCAATCCCTGTGGTCCTTGAGGACCAATTGGTCCCGTCGCTCCAGTGGCACCAGTAGCGCCAGTAGCTCCGGCTGGACCTTGAGCGCCTGTGGCACCAGTTGGTCCTTGCGGCCCAGCAGATCCTTGCGAACTTTGTCCATTCCCACTGATTGCAGGTCCTACCCACGCACCTTGATCATTGATGACTTCACCGTATCCTTCGATCACCACTCGTTTCAGTGAAGCACTCTCATCAAGTGACATTGCTTTTTTGGCGAGTCCTGCATAGCGAGCAACAGGAACACTCTGAAGCGCTAAACGAGGAGCAAATTCCGCATCCTCTTCAATGCTAATGGCGAGATAAAGTTGTTCTTTTGAAAAGATGTCATCAGATAAGACTTTCTCACTTCCCAGAGAGACAGAATAGAGACCATCTTGAATATCCAAAACATGCGTTTCTTCCCAAAGGATTTCCCCATTATTGGCTTCTTCATAAAAACGAAATGTCATTTCATAACTTCCATTGAGAGCCTCTCCCGTTTTATCGGCGACAAAACCTTGATGAAAGAGATTCTGTCCTTCTGCATACGCACGGAGAGAACTGAAAAGAATCATCATCACAATTACAAGAGAAGGAAGTTTTAAAGATTTCATTTGTGCATCTCCTTATTCAGAATATTTAAAGAATCCGCAACAATGAGATTTTCTAAAGCTTCCGCAGAATAGGAAAACGTTTCAAATGAAGCTCCATTCATTTGATAGTGAGCAGACGAAGCCTTATAAGAACCATTTGAAGAAAAACGAGCGGTGTGATGCTTTGTTTTTGCTGTTTTCTCAACAGCTTCTGCTTCTAATGTCACTGAGTTCTCAAGGCCACTTCCACATGCGGCAGAGATACAGAGGACCATAAAGATGTATAGGTGTTTGAATCTCATTTCTCTCCCCTTTTCCTGTATTACTTACATGGAAGAGAGAGCAAGGAGCATGCCAGGCCATCTGCATTCTAAGTAGTTGGTTTTTCGTTAAAATATGACTCAAAAAATTCTCAGCTTGAGAATTTCTCGTTTTGAGATTCCCTTCTAGAGCAAAGTCCTCGTATGTCATTGCGAGGAGCCTAAGCGACGAAGCAATCTCTTGATTGTCAGGAGATCGCCACGCCCTTCGGGCTCGCGATGACATCTTTGCAAACACGCTCTAAGGAAGTTTTGGAAATTTTTTGAAATTGGGAGGCCGCTTTTCCAAAAAGGCTCTTTTCCCCTCTGCAGCTTCTTCGGTCATGTAATAGAGAAGCGTGGCATTCCCTGCAAAATCGAGAAGTCCCATTTGACCATCACAATCTGCATTCATCGCTGATTTTAAACATCGAAGCGCAAGTGGCGAATGCGCAAGCATTTCGCGAGACCAGCTCAGCGTTTCTTCTTCTAATTTTTCAAGAGGAACGACTTTATTCACGAGTCCCATCTCAAGTGCTTCACGCGCATCGTATTGTCGACAGAGATACCAAATTTCGCGCGCTTTTTTCTGACCCACAATGCGAGCTAAATAACTTGCTCCAAGGCCTCCATCGAACGAACCAACTTTGGGACCAGTCTGACCGAAAATCGCATTGTCCGCTGCAATCGTCAGATCGCACACCACATGAAGCACGTGTCCTCCGCCAATCGCATATCCAGCGACCATCGCGATGACAGGTTTGGGAAGCGAACGGATCTGTTTTTGCACATCGAGAATATTAAGACGCGGGACGCCATCATCACCCACATATCCAGCCTCTCCACGAACACGTTGATCTCCACCCGAACAAAAGGCTTTGTCACCCTCTCCTGTCAGAATGACAACGCCAACTTCCGGATCATCGCGCACAATTTCGAATGCCTCTTTTAATTCTTTGACCGTGAGAGGTCGAAAAGCATTTCGTACTTCAGGACGATTGATCGTAATTTTCGCAACACCATCAATTGTCTTTTCGCATTTGATATCCTCAAATGTTTTTATTGGGGACCACAGTGTCATATTTATCTCCTAAAATTTAATTGTCATTGCGAGAAGCGTGAGCGACGAAGCAATCTCCCGGCTATCTTACAAATCACTTTTTATTGTCATTCCCGCGAAAGCGGGAATCCAGAAAACATTAGAAACGACTGGATCCCCGCCTACGCGAGGATGACAAACATAATCAAAAACATTTCAGAGAAAGAGAGCGCATGAGATCGCCACGCCCTTTGGGCTCGCGATGACATCTTAACTCTACATTCTTCTCAATTCTTGATACTCATCCCAAAATTTTGCTGTCTCGCTTTCATCTGGAATCAATTCGATCACTACTCTCTTTCCAAGATCAAGTTTATCTGGAATTCGATTCCATTGTTGATAGTCAAGATTCCACATGACTGCCCATGCTTCAAATGATTTTGAATGTCGATGTTGAAAAATTTTATCGTCAAACATACGCGAAAAAATCATTCCCCCTTTATTATTAATCACCACAAAACGAATATTCATTTCTGGTGAGAGCTGATCTAAAATCCAGGGAGCGCTGAGATCATAAAGTGCTGTAAGATCACCGACGATCGCCCAATTTTCTCGATGTTCTTCACATAAACCAAAAAATGTTGAAAGTTGACCGTCAATACCATTGGCTCCACGATTTGTCAGCACGTGATATTCACGACTTTCTCGCGTTGCCGCAAGATCCCATTCACGAAGAGGAAGACTGTTGCCGAGATAAACCAGAGAACCTTTTGGAATTTTTTGCGAAAGCGTATGCATCAAACTCGGTTCTGCACATGGAGAGACTTCATACAATTCTTTCAGCCGAAGCGATCGTAAACGATCCTGCTCAAAGAAATCTGAAAAGGATTCTGAAGATGTCTTCACTTCAACTTGAGACAAAGCAGAAAAATTTGAAACATGAAGAAGAGTATTTTTGCGAGCGAGCCCAGAAAATGGAGATCGTGAAACCGAAAAGACTGGAAGCTCTTTCCATTTCACTTCGAGATCTCGCCAGAAACGTGTTGTCGGGACACTTCCTAATCGAAGAACAGCATCAAAATTTATTTCATTTAAAAGATGTGCAGAGTGAAGAAGCGGTAGGGGCGAACGGCGTTCGCCCAGGCGTGTGCCACACGCCCCTACATATTCACGTAAACCGGAATGTGCCTCAGCATACACAGGAACTTTCAACTTTAATAAAAAACCGCTGACCGGTTGATGATCTTCTGGCTGCAAGGCTCCGAGAAGAACAACAAGTCGCTGTGATCGTTCTAAAAAAAGTTGAAGTGAAGAACAATCTACATTTTGGTGTGTCATTCCAGCGAAAGCGGGAATCTCATGAAGTTCAGGAGATCCCTGCCTACGCAGGGATGACATACAAGAGCTCTGCAAACATGCGGTATCTTCATCAAGCAAAGGTTCATCAAAACAGATATTGAGATGAATCGGCGATGTTCGATCCCAGAGAGAAAGATCAATCGAGACATCCCCTTCCAGATCAAATGATTTCGAAACGTAAGGAGAAAAAAAATTTTCCTGCTCAATGGATTGAGGAGCACCTGTACCTCGATAGTGCTTTGGCCGATCAGCAGTTACCAGAACTAATGGAGTCGAGGAATAATAAGCTTCAATCGTTGCAGGGAGAAGTTCAGCAACTGCAGTTCCCGATGTCGTCACAACAGCAACCGGTTCTTGTTTGCAACGCGCTCGCCCCAGCGCAAAAAAAGCTGCTGATCGCTCTTCAAAGTGTGTCCATATTTTTATTGTTTCTGTTTTTTGAAATGTCATCACAAGAGGAGCGTTTCGCGAACCAGGACAAAGCACCACTTCGCGGACACCATGTTTTATCAACACTGAAACAAGTTCTCTTGCGAGATGCATATTACTCATAATGAAAACATCTCCTTGACTGAACGTTGTTTCAGTAAAATTTCATTCCATTCATCATCCACATGACTTTCTGCAATCACACCACATCCAGCACCAAGTTTAATTTGTCGCTCTTTCCACATCACATTTCGTATCGCGACAAAACATTTTCTCTTCTGATCTGGCCATTCAATTCCAAAAGGAGCGCCAAAGAGCCCTCGCGGAAAAAGAGATTCTTGGTAACGAAGCCATTTCATACCTGCTTCACGCGGCATTGCTCCAAGAGCTGCTGTTGGATGCATGATGCGAATGATCGTTTCAAAATTGAGCGGATGATGAAGTTTTACAAAAATGCCTGTTTTTAAATGTGAAAGCATTGGAATTGTACAAACGGAAGTAGGTCCAAACTCAATACTTCCATGCGATGAAAGAACATTCTGAAGATCGTGCAGGACATATTGGTGTTCTTGTTGTTCCTTCGAATTTTTCAGGGCTGCGCCCTTTCCATTTTTACTTGTGCCGGCAAGAGCAACGGTAGTGATATGCGCAGCATCAGATTGCGCGAAAAGAATTTCAGGAGTTGCCCCAAAAATTCCACTCTTTTTATTCCAGAAACCATACACCGAAAGTGTTGAGGGAAGCTCAAGTGATTTTTTGACCAGTGTTGTTATCAATGCTGGATGATTGTCACGCAATAACCCCTCTTCAAAAGCAAGAGGAACAGCTTTTTGAAGAATATCAGCAGCAATATTTTTCTGAAGATCGAAAAAGAGTTCGCGAAAGAGGCTTGGATTGGGAGCGCTCCATACAATGTTTACATGAGGAGAAGAAAAATCTTGAAGGAGAGAGAGGATCTCTTTTTTATCGACTTCGTCATAAGATGCAGGATGCTTCCATGGAGTGAGATCATCTAAAAAAAAATCCGGGACGAAAAAAGCTAGACGATTTGAAATGCGAGTGGAATTCTCTTCAAAAGGCCCTTTGGCCAGAAGATAGCGATTTGACGCAATTTGTAAAATTGCACCAGATGTCAAAAAATCATCCATAAATTCGGCTCTTGAATCAGAGGAAATAACGTGATTAATACGCCCTCTATGGTCAAGTCAACTCGCGTCGTTCAGGTTGGAGGCGTTCGAATCGGTGGCAAAGAACTGGTCGTTATTGCTGGACCCTGCTCGATCGAATCTGAAGCCCAATTTCTGCAAGCTGGAAAAACCGCCAAATCTGGAGGAGCACATCTTCTCCGCGGTGGGATTTATAAACTCCGAACGCACCCGCAATCATTTCAAGGTTTAGGAGAAGCTGCACTTGGCATTGCTCGCTCTGTTCGCGAACAAATTGGTCTTCCTCTTGTTTCTGAGGTAACAGATCCACGACAGATTGAGCCGCTCTTGGAAACGATTGATGTTTTTCAAGTGGGAACACGTAATATGTTTAATTATCCTCTTCTCAAAGAACTCGGAAAAATTTCAAAACCGGTTATTTTGAAACGCTCTTTTTCAGCTACGATTGAAGAATGGCTCCTCTCCGCTGAATATATTGAGAGTGAAGGAAATCAGAATATTATTTTATGTGAACGCGGCATTAGAACCTTTGAACCTGCAACCCGTAACACTCTTGATCTTGCCGCCGTCGCTTATGTCAAGCGCCATTCATCACTTCCGATTCTGGTTGATCCTTCACATGGCACTGGTCGACGTGAACTCGTCGAGCCAATGTCACTTGCTGCCATTGCGGCAGGAGCCGACGGATTACTCATCGAAGTTCATCCTAATGCCGAAGCCTCTCTTTCAGATGGACATCAATCCATCGACGGCGATGCATTTATTTCACTCATGGCAAAAGTAGAGCGTATTGGGAAGGCTGTTGATCGTCCGATGATGAGGTTTATGTGAAAGAAGTCATTTCAAAACGGTTTATTGTTACGGGTCCTGCCGCCTGCGGCATCCCGCAGTCTCCGCTGACATGCGGAGACATGCGAAATAGCCTCCGACGTCACCCGAATGATGGAGTTTTGAAATGACTTCTCTCCTCAAGAATTCACCTGATGCGACAAAAATCAAATCGATGTTTAACGCCATCTCGCATCGATACGATCGTGCAAACACAATTCTTTCTGGCGGCATTCATCATCTTTGGAGAAAAAAAGTTGTTGCGTGGAGCGGCGCTTCGCAGGGAATGAATATTCTGGATTGCGCAACTGGAACAGGTGATCTTGCAATTGCCTTTAAAAAGGCAGTGGAATCTGAAGGGAAAGTCATCGGTACAGATTTTTCGTCTGCAATGCTCGCACTTGCTACCGAAAAAGCGTCCAGAAAAGGGATGACAATCCCTTTTGAAGAAGCTGATGTCTTAAAACTTCAATATCCGGAAAATTCTTTTGACATTACGAGCATCGCCTTTGGTATTCGCAATGTGGCTGATCCGATAAAGGGTCTTTCCGAACTTGCTCGCGTTACTCGTCCTGGTGGATGTGTGATGGTTCTCGAGTTTGGTCAGCCAACATTTCCGATCTGGAAAGAATGTTATCAGTTTTATTCAAAGTATCTTCTCCCAAAATTAGGCGGACTCATCACGGGGAAACGTGATGCTTATGAATACCTTCACAATTCCTCAGAATATTTTCCTTGTCGCGAAAAATTTGTAAAACTCATGCAAGCAACAACAATGTTTTCGTCGGTTGAATATCGAAGCCTCACCGGCGGTGTGGCGTGGATGTATAAAGGAATGGTGAAGTAAATTATTTCTTCGCGAATGTCTGTGGAATGTATTCTCGGATCAAAGCTGTGAATTCTGGTGAAGCGATATAGGCATCGACTACTTTTCCTAATGTCAACATAGCATCAAAAAGTTTGAGCGCTCGTGCATCCCCTTGAAGGGATTTTTTTACTTTCGCTTTTAAACTGGTGATTATGTCGGGGCTCACCTGCTGTCCTTCAGCACGATGGATAAAAAATCCCCAATAAAGAGCAGTGCCAACAGGAATACCAAAGCGGTTGCGGTTGAACAGGTTGAAATCTTCCTGATTCATCTTTAACGCGTTGGCAAAATGCTTCGACCATTCTGCTCGGTCCTGATCAATAAAGGAAGAATTAATGTGTTGAAAAAATGCCACATCTCCCATTTCTTCAATCGTATACTGAGTATCATACTGGGTGGCACCGGCGAAACGTGGATTTGCTTGCGACCATTCAAGGACTTCTTGCATTACAGAAGCAGCATGACGGTACTTTGGATCTTTCACAGCGCGAGCAAGGATAAGATCTCGAAAGAGCTTGTACCCGCCATCCACTGCGGCTTTTAGATAAAGACCATGTCCTCTTTCATGAACACAATCTCCGGCAGCATTATCAAGCGATTGAGAAAAATTCGCATAAATAACTTGCGTCAGTTCATGAGTGTCTCTTTTTACTGTTGAAGTATGTCTAAAAGGCGACCACCACTTAAGAGCATAAAGATAAGTACTGGAGGCTGAACCGCAATATTGTGCAATCTCAGAAAAACGTTCCGGGGTTGCACCAGAAAGAGTTGCGTCTGTAATCACTTGCCAAAGGTTTTCTTGATCTGAATAAATTCCAACATTCGATTCAGGGGTAAGTCGTATCCAGCCATTTGCCATGGCTTGTTCAATATGACGATAATTTTGCAACCAAAGCTCATTTGGTTGAAAACGTTTAAATGGCAGTTCAAAACCGCTGTTCGCATGGAAACGCTTTGTATCCAGCTTTGAATAAATGGTCGCTGGATCGATATCATTATTTGGTTTTCCAGAAACACTTTCACTCGCATCCCAATTTTCTAAAGTACGCAAAAGATTTTTAGCTACCTGTGCATCAAACGTAAACACTCCAGCTTCTGTTGAATACGTCAGTTCAGCAGACGACTGCGTTGTGCGAAGAAAAGCATACAATTCATTAATAGTATGAGAATTCAGAAGATAAAGCCTTTGATCACTATAAACGGTACTACCAGCCATGGGAAGCCTCGTAAAGAACTTATGATCCTTTTTGTATCGGAGAGAAAGAGGAAAAGTTGCGCAGGAGGAGAAGCCCTATATAATTCGATCCAATCGTTGCCATAAGAGGTGATCCGCAAGAACGAGCCAGGTCATGGCCTCACAGACAGGAAGTGCTCGTGGGACAATGCAAGGGTCGTGGCGACCTTTTTTGGCAACATCGAGCACAGATGCCGGAGGTTTGAAGGCAACGCGAACAGAAATCGGTTCGCCTGTTGTAATCCCTCCACGAATTCCACCATAGGGAGATTCTGTTTCTCCTCGTCGATGAAACTCTGATCCTTCTGCTGATGCAGAAGCGAAACCATCTCCAATTTCTACGGCCGACGTTGCGCCAACACTCATATATGCCGATGCCAGATCTGATTTGAATTTGTGGAAAACAGGTTGTCCAAGACCTTTTGGAGCTCCCGCAATCGTAAGATCAACCACTCCACCATAATTTTTCCCCTCTTCCTTTGCTTGCAAGAGAAATTTTTCAACTCGTCCTGTGAAATGATTTTTTTGCTCTTCGGGAGTCAATGTCAGTGGACCAATTTGGGTGATCACTCCTTGAATTAAAATTTCTGGAGAGATTGTTTGCACAAACATCTGTGCTATCGCTGCTGCCATTACGCGCGCTCCTGTTTCACGACCTGAAGCTCGTCCTCCACCGCGATAGTCAGCATGACCAAACTTCTCTTGCCACACATCATCTGCGTGTCCTGGCCTCGGATTGTTTTTTATCTTCTGATAATCTTCAGAACGAGCATCTTGATTGCGAACAATTATTGCAATCGGTGTTCCCAAAGTTTTTCCTTCAAACATGCCACTTAAAATTTCAGGAATATCCGATTCATTTCGAGATGAAACCACTGAACTCGATCCAGGTCGACGGCGCTGCATCCATTCGTGAAGCAACGTTTCGTCAAATAAAACTCCTGCAGGACATCCATCGATCACAACGCCAAGTGCGATCCCATGACTTTCACCAAACGTGGTAATGCGAAAGTGTTGTCCGAAAGAATTAGCGGGCATATTCTCTCCAAAACTCTCTCTGTCCTTCTGCTTGTTTCTGAAACATTGTCATACCCGATATATACGCTGCTCCGATTCGCTCCGCATAGTCAAGGCCTGGAGAAAAGTCGTGATAATGAAGATCAACGACGTGCTTTGGCTTCCAAGAAAGAGGCGGATGTGATCCTTCATGTCCAGTTGCCCAAAGAATAACATCAGGCTTTTCAAGATGAGTTCCCTGCTTCAACTTTCCAGTTCGCGAAGAATAAAAAGATGCGTCTGGAAGAAAATGTTGAAGCATGGGAAGAAGCGAACCCCCGCCCCAGACAACAATATTTTTTTTGTCTCGGATGTCGGAAATAAGAACTTCAAATCCCAGATAATCTGTATTTATACCCAGCCATTCTTGTGTGACATCATTCCACATAATCGTATTTATTGATGAGAATGTAGGGGCGCACGGCCGTGCGCCCCTACAAAGCATCGCTGCTTTATACTTCAATGGCGATGTGACAGCGGCATAGCGTAAACCAAATTTCTGCAAAATATCCAAAGCGCCACTCTTCCAATCATTTTCAGTCATACGAATACGAAAAACAGGAATTTCTTTGGATGCAAAAAATTCAGAATGCTCTGCGGGAGTAAAACTGTGCGCAACAGGATCACCAAGAACTGCGGCAAATATTTTGGCATGAGGCGGCCGCCTCACCCAATCTAAGAGAAGCGGCTGATCAAGCGCGCTCCACTCATCCTCTCGAATAAAATTGAGCTTCATCTGATATCGCAGCAGACGATACCATTGCCACCGTCCATCATCTGATCGCGGTAAAAAGGAACGGTTGTGAGGATCCTTTTGCATCCATTCATCCCCTTCAAGAAGTTCTTGAAAGGAGTGAATTTTCACGGCCAATTTCAATGGTTTCTTCGCATTATTCGTGGCTTCAAGATGAGCAAGAACATCTGATAAGGTCTCTCCCTCATCTCGATGATGCAGGTCATGCACACTCTCTGGAAAATGAAGCTTCCCTTCTGGAACATGTTTCAACAGCCACTCTTTTTGTTCAGAAGTTAAAAGATCATCGCGCAGTTCAAATGCATCGATTCCAAACTGAAGACGATCATTCAACCATTGTTGATCTAATTTTTGGTTCGGCAAAATCGTTATCATGCCACCCACATTCTTTAATTGATGAGAGAAAAAGTTTTTCTCTTCGTTGTTTGGACGATTGAATCCTTCAGGAATCGTGAGAATCTCATGCGACTCAGAACGATAACGATCTTCTCGCGAAAGAAAACGCTCACGATACGTAGCAAGTTCACTTGCCTGAGGATTCAAACGCGGGCGTCCAGGAATAATATGTCCATATTTGTCGGTTTCACGTCGAACCCAAAGAACACGAACATCTTGTGGAAAGTCTCCTTCAAAACCTGCACCGATTGAAATATAAAGCGGCTTCTGTTTTTCAGAAGCAAGAATTTGTTCAAAGTATTTTTTTTCCAATTCGCGAAACTTTTTTTCTCCCTGCCGAGAAAAAATATCATTGATGGGGCCTTCGGCCTTTTCGATCACTTCGTCCAGATCAACCGTTGTCGCATGTGGAACATACGACTGAATTCTTCTCAGAAGCGATGTCTTCCCCGCCCCCCGATGTCCGATGAGAATCGTGATCATGATGGTCCAAAGGGGTCAAGTCTTGACTTTTCACTTTTCAATTCACAATCAAGTCGTTTCCAGCGCCCATCTTTTTCTATCTTGAACCGATCGATATTGATAAGGCGCGAAACCTGGGAGGGATGAATGTGTCCGACGATATGTCTCATTTTCTGATAACTTAAACCTAATTCTTGTCGGAGAGCTAAAATAAAAGTCTTTCGCCAAAAACGGGCATCTGATCCTTTTCCTCTTTTCATTGTTCTCCAAGAAAGTTGAGAAAGAGTACAAACCACTTTTCTGATTTGCAAAATCGATAATATCCGAGGCTCTTGCAATCGAACAACAACTTCGGAATCAGAACGAGGTGATAGATAATTCTGTGTAATCCATTCTTGATAAGAATCTTTGCTCAAAATACTCGGCCAACGAGTTCCGTCCAAAGTTGCTCGAAGAGTTTCAGGAATTCCAGCAGCGATAAATTGCACAAGCTCGCGTCGTGCTTTATTCTGTCGCTGTCCAAATCGCTGCAAAATGATGTCAGTAACAAGACACTGCGGTTTTTTTGATCTGCCTAAATAATACGGAAAGCTCGACCATATATAATGATGCGCCTTTGAAGTAAGATTTGCCTTTGCGGGATTGAGATGGATATAGCGCACAAGCTCATCAAGATAAGCATCTTCTTCAACGAGGATCGCCTTAAAACGTCCCCGAAAAAGCGACGCGTCTCGATTCCAGCGCCTATTGTATCGCTGTGTATAGACGCCGTTGATGTGACGCATGACCCGAGATAAATTCGCAAGCGGTGTTCTGATTAAGAGATGATAATGATTTGGCATCAGGCAGTAAGCATGCACTTCTGATTTCCACATGAGTGATGTTTCACCAAGGAGAGTTAAGAATGCCGTATAGTCTCGAGCATCACGAAAAATCTGCTGCTTTCCCGCGCCGCGATTCATCACATGATACCAAGCGCCTGGATATTGAACACGAAGTGGGCGAGACATAGATCATGTCTATTCGAGAGAAATGAAAAGTCAAGACTTGACCCTTCGACATTGGCCACGACCAAAATGTAGTGGAATGCTTAAACTTTTAGTCCAACTTGGCTAGACTTGTCGCTATGGCTTCCCCAAGTGCAAAGACGTCAAAAAATTGTTGAATACCACCCGTAACTCTTAGCTCATCTGTTCGTGGCGTACAAGTTAAGTCAATAAAAGGTACTACGATTATATCTGAAAAAAGGAAAACACGGCCCCCAAAAGCAAGCGTCGTTTGGTCACCAAATTGCACCCCTACTTTTGGCTGAACACCTAACGTTAAATTTGTGCCGTAATCTGTTAAAGTATAGGTGGGGGCTGCCGTAAACACGCTATTCCTTCCCAGATTTAGATCTAAATTGAATAGTAGTCCATGCCGCACAATCATCCCTTCAAATTCTCCTTCTGAAACACTCAATTTTTCCATAAGACCAAGGCCAAAGTTAACTTGGACCGCTGGATTATTCTGCCCTTTAATTTCATCTGAGTACCCAAATCCTGCGAATCCAATTGCTTGCACTGGCTGCGTCATAAAAACCTCCTCTTGAACCCCTTCTATTCCTATTTTCGACTATTCTTAGAATTTGTTGTGTGAAATTTTTAAAATTTTAGGCATTGTTGTTGCAATAAAGTAAAAGTCAAGACTTGACCCCTTCACGATATCATCGATAAGAAGAGTGATCATAAATACTCCTTCGCAATCTCTAAAAATTCTGGAAAACTTTTGCGCACACATTCTTTGTTGTGAACCTTTATCTTATGGCCAGCGGCATTCGCAATTGCCGCCGCCATAACTAATCGATGATCGTCATCAGGATCGAATTCAACTGCCTTAGCGCCAAAGGCCATACCTTGGCCCATGATATCAAGTCCGCTATCTCTACGTCGCGTAGGACATCCCATTTTCTGCAACAGCTGCGCTGTTTTGAGAATACGATCTGATTCTTTATGTGCAAGATGTGGAGCTCCCACAAGCGATGAAGTCCCACGTGCAAGACCACATAAAATCGCTGCAATCGGAAAAAGATCGGGAGTATTTCGAAAATTCCAGCGTAAAGGAGATAACATTTTCGTTTTTTGCCTCACACAAAGTTTATCGCCATCTATAGCAACATTTGCTCCGAGTACTTTGAGAAGTTCTGGAAAAATACGATCTGGCTGAAGACTCTCGTGAGGATAATTTTGAATAATCGCTTCTCCTGCAACCGTTGCAAGTGAACAGACCGCAAAAGCACTACTTACATCTGATTCAACAGAATATGTTCCTGCCAGCGGTGTTTGCTGAGCAGCCAAAATCATTTTGTTGGAATCGAATTGAAATTTCATTCCAGCACGTTTCGCAAGTTCAATGGTCATGGCAGTATATCCTTCTGAAACAGCATCTCCGGAGGGAAGAAGATGCAGATCAAAAGGAAGCTGCCATGCATTAAGAATGACAGCTGAGAGAAACTGACTTGAAACATTTGTCTCAATACGAAGTGGAAGAGTTGGCTGCTTCCATCCTTCCGAAATCACCATCCATGAATCTTCTGTGATCTGAACAGAAACACCAAGGTGCCTCAAAATACTTTGTACAGGTTCATGAGGACGACCAAGAAGACGAGATGTACCACGAAGAAGATGCTTTCCTGGAATGCGCGATGCTGCAAGCACAAGATGCCGGAACACAAAAGCTGCTGCTCCACAGTCAATCGGAGTATTTGCTTTTAAGGATTCTAATCCTTTTCGCATCAACAGCACATCATCACACTGCGAATCCCCTTCAATTTGAAACTGTGCTGTCATTCCCGCGAAAGCGGGAATCTCATGAAGTTCAGGAGATCCCTGCTGGAGTTTACCCCCGAATGTCTTAGGCGGGGGCAGGGATGACATAACAGAATTCATATTCGAAAAATAATATTGAATCAAAAGAAGTCGATTGAGCATCGACTTCGATGCCGGGAGTGAACCGTGATAAGAAAATGTCATTCGACCCATCCTTGTCTTTTGGCTTCTTGCGCAATCTCATCTACGGAAACTGGTTTCAGAATTGGTTGTCCGATTTTTTTCAAAAAGACAAATGTGAGTTTATCGTTTGAGAGAGATTTTTTGTCGCTGAGAAGAAGTTGACGAAAAGTTTTTTCTGGGATTTTTTCAATGCGCTTCGGAAAAAATTTAATCAAAGACTTTTCGAGAAGATTTTCTACCTCACGCATTTGAGATAAATGGAACTTCAGCTTGCTCCACTCAAGTGCAAAACGAAGACCATTTGCTACTGCTTTTCCGTGAGACCAACCGTAGTACGTTTCAAAAACATGTCCGACAGTGTGACCAAGGTTGAGCACTTGTCGTGGTCCTGTTTCGTATGGGTCAGCATTTACAATGCGATATTTTGCTCGAACCGCTTCATTCAGAAAGGCACACATTATCTGAGAAATCGCTGCGCCGCTGCGACGTTCCTCGTCAGCACCCGCGAGGTGTTTAGCGGGCGCGCGCGAGGATCGAGCAGACAGGCGCGCTGCATCGAAATTGGCATTGGAAAGAAGTCGATTGACCCATTCACTCCCATCAATCAGCGCGATCTTCACGAGTTCTGCCATAGCTTCCTGCGCAAGCGCTTCACGTTGTGTTTCTAAAAGTTCACGGACAATAAAAATTTTCTTTGGGGGATAAAATGTCCCAATCTGATTCTTGACACCGCCGACATTCAGCGCTGTCTTTCCCCCATGCACGGCATCGATAGCGGCAAGCCATGTGCTTGGAATATGGATGAGCCGAACTCCACGCTTCAACACACTCGCCACAAATCCGCCAAAGTCACAAACTGATCCGCCTCCAATGCAAACAATCGTCAGATCCTTTCGCGAAAGAGAGTTCGTGAGTCGAACTATTTTTTGAAGATGATATGAAAAGGACTCAATCGATTTGAGCTTCTCTCCGGCAATAACTGGATATCGAAGTGGAAACTGTTTCATCCAAGAAGAAAAACCCTTGATACACGCCAAAAGTTTTTGGTCAAAAATGAGCAACGGCTTTGGGCCTAATTTTTTGGGTACTGGTAAGGTAAGGCAATGATAAGTGTTATTCATTTTGTGAGAAGTCATTTTAAAACTTTTTATCCCATTGCTTGCGCGAAGGGGAAACTCGCAGAAGGTATCGCGGAAGCGATTTTCTCAAACGGGATATGATCAACAAAATCGCTGAGCGTAAGCGACCGAGACGGGATGACCCGGATCGGGACGCGGCCTTCGAGAGTTTTCGCTGAGGAGCAAGCAATCAATACATTGTTCATTCATTGCTAGCATACTTCCGTTCAACATAATCTTCCACGAGCTTTTTAAACTCTGTCATCATCTGCGGACCTTCGAGCGTTGTCACTTTCGCGCCATCGATAAACACCGGCGCTTTCGGATGTTCTCCGGTTCCTGGAAGTGAGATGCCGATATCTGAATGCTTTGATTCACCAGGACCGTTCACAATACATCCCATCACCGCAATACGAAGCTGTTCAACACCTTTGTATCCTCTCTTTTTCCACTCCGGAAGTTTCGCATCAAAAAATTGTTCCATATCGAGTGCCATTTCTTGGAAAAGCGTGTTTGTTGTACGACCACATCCAGGACATGCGGTAACAGACGGCTTAAATTGTCGCACACCAAGCGATTGCAAGATGTACTGACAAAGTCGAACCTCTTCTGTGCGCGATGCACCTGGTTGAGGGGTCAGTGAAACACGAATGGTATCTCCAATCCCCTGCTGCAATAAAATCGAAAGAGCTGCAGATGATGAGACTGCTCCCTTAAAACTCATACCAGCTTCCGTAAGCCCTAAGTGCAATACATGATTGCACTTGCTGGCCAGTATTTCATAAGCTTTCACCATATCTTGCAGCACACTCATTTTTACGCTGATCACAATTTTATCGTCCGACATTCCATACTCATTCGCCATCTTCACAGAACTGAGCGCACTCTCCACCATGGCATCGATCATAATGTCACCCGCTGCTTTCGGGTGGGCCGCTTTCGTATTCGAATCCATCAGGCGGATTACAATTGATTGATCAATGGAACCCCAGTTCACGCCAATGCGCACAGGTTTGTTATTTTTCAGCGCGACATCAATCATCTGCTTGAAATTTTCATCATGCTTTTGTCCAAAACCGACATTGCCGGGATTGATGCGATACTTATCGAGCGCCTGAGCACAATCGGGATATTTTGTCAGAAGCGTGTGCCCATTATAATGAAAGTCACCGATGAGAGGAGTTTCATAATTTTTCGCGAGAAGTTTTTCTTTAATGTGAGGGATTGCTTTGGCAGCATCGTCAACATTGACCGTGAGGCGAACAAGCTCAGAGCCGGCATCTGCAAGTTCGATAACCTGTTTTACAGAACCTTCAATATCAGCAGTGTCAGTGTTTGTCATTGACTGTACAATGACCGGATTTTTTCCACCGACTTTTACATTTCCAATCGTAACTTCGTGACTATGTCGTCGTGGTTTCATATTATGACTCCTTATAAAATAGAATTCTGTCATTCCCGCATGTCTTAAGCGGGAATCTCATGAGATCCCCGCCTACGCGAGGATGACATACTACGATAACTTTTCACTGATAAAATAAACGCGATCATAAAAAATCCTGCAGCAACATAAAACGGCATGGACATACCGACTCGATCAAATAAAATACCTGCGAGAAGTGGTCCCACAATACGACCTAAACTTCCTGCAGACTGATAAACTCCCATCGTCGCTCCCTGCACTCTACTTTCAACTGTTTTAGATGTCAGCGCAGAAAGGGAAGGAGTGACAAGCGCATATCCCACCGCATGAAACAGTAAAGCGACGACAAACCAATGTACGGTGGGGCTTAGCATGGCACCCACGAGTCCGCAAGTCATGAGGAGAGCTCCAGTTGCCACCAAAAAACGTTCTCCAAAGTGTGCCACAAGAGGACCAATCCCTCCTCCCTGAATAGCGATCATGCAAACTGCCATCATCGCGAGGATCACTCCTGCATGCAAAGCATCGAGCCCGAAGCGAGCTAAGAGATAAAGAGCAAACGAAGTCTCAAGTTGGGCGATGCCCATGGTCATGAGAAAAAAAAGTCCAATGAAAAATCCAACCTGACGAGAGGTAACGGTTTCGATCCAATTGCGAAACGTAAAATGATGTCGATGCGCAGTGCGTTCTTCGAGAGTGAGTTTTGGCTCTTCCAGTTTCAAAAAAGCAAAAAGAAAATTGATGGCAGCGAGCGCTGCGGCGACAAGGGCTGGAACATGATATCCCCATTTTGAAAGCAAACCTCCAAGCGCTGGCCCGAACAGAAACCCCAGTCCAAATGCAGCGCCGATGAGCCCCATCCCCTTCGCGCGCTTTTCAGGAGGCGTAATGTCAGCAATATAGGCAGATGCCGCCGAAATATTTGCTCCAAAAAGTCCTGCGAAGAGACGCCCGATAAAGAGCCAGAGGAGCGACCGCGCAGATCCGAGAATCAGAAACGAGATCGCAATACCGAGAATGCACGTGAGCAGCACGGGCCTTCTGCCGATCCGATCAGAAAGTCGCCCCCAAAACGGAGAAAAAAGAAACTGCATTCCGGAATAACAGACCATGAGCCAACCAAGCTCAGTCGCACTCGCGCCAAAAATCTTTGCATAATACGGAAGCACCGGAATCACGATCCCAAAACCGACAAGATCGAGAAAGACGACCAAAAAAATGAGTGAAAGTGATGTCTTACGCATGATGGTAAGGCGCGGCTATAGATGATTGAGAAAAGGAACGCAAACTTCAAATGCTGTCGAAATTTTTTACGCTATTTCCAACTCCGCAAGAGGTCTATTGAATTTTGTCATCAGAGTTATTAAGGAAGACCGCTCATGTCTTCTGTATTCAAAAATATCTTCCCCCAAGAAAACAAACCCATTCGCACCATCAACGGCCTTTATGGATCTGCGCGAGGATATGTGCTGGCAAAAGCATGGGAAGAACATCCGCAACATACTTTTGTCGTCATCCTTCCCACAGAGACAGATGCCCAAGCGCTTCTTGATGATGTCGCTCTTTTTCTCCCTGACAAATATCGTCAGCGTTTCTTTCTTTTTCCCGAACTCGACGTGGCTCCTTATACACAAATGGATCCTGATGTGATCCTTCAGGCACGCCGTCTTGAAGTCATGGAGAGACTTTTACGAAAAGAGCCATCTCTCATTGTTGCCTCAGCCCAAGCCGTGATTCGGAGGCTTCCGCCTCTTTCATTTCTCGGCAACACCATTCGTTCGATTCAGAAAGGCGAACTGCTGAAGCGTGATTCTTTTTTGGAAGAACTTCTCGAACTTGGATACGAAGAGAGTCCTCTTGTCGATGAACGCGGAACACTTGCCAAACGAGGAGCGCTTGTCGACTTCTGGCCACCTCACCTTGCTTCGCCAGTTCGACTGGAACTTGAAGATGAACTTATTATTTCACTCCGATTTTTTCATCCTGGAACTCAGCGTTCAAAAGAGGACATCCATTCGGTAAAACTTCATCCACTTCGCGATTTTCTTTATTCCGAAAAAACGCGCGATCAAGCGTTGCAAAAAATACGGATACTCGCTGAACGCTCTGAAATGCCTGCAAGCGAGCGACGCTCTTTAACCGAACAAATACGCGAAAGAATTTCGTTTCCCGGGCTCGATTCTTTTTTTCATCTTTTTCATGAAACCACGTCAACTTTTAACGATTACACGTCGCATGCCACCGTTCTTATCGACGAACCGCATGTGGGCGAAGCGCATACCACTACTTTTCTCACTTCTCTTCGTTCTCTGGTTGAAACTTCACAGAACCGCGAAAGAATTGTTCCGGTAGAAGATCTGTTTCTTCCCTTCTCCGAGCTTATCAAACACTTTTCATCTTCCGAAGAGTTTCTGGAAATCAATACGCTTCGTTCAGCGCCACAAACTCTTTCTCTCGAAGGAAATACTGAGTTGCGTGCGTTGGTTGAAAAAGAAAGTTCAAGCGACCGCATGCTCTCTTCGCTTCGCACAAAAATAAAAACCTGGCTTGCAGAAGAACATCGTATTTTTATTGTTTGTCATACTGACGTGCAGGCTATGCGCTTGGCGGATCTCCTGCAAAGCGATAACTTGACAGCCACACTTCAACATGAACCCATTCTTCCTCTTCTTTCACGATCTTCCCTTCAACTTTCGTTCGTTCTTGGACGCGCCTCAAAAGGATTTCGCTGGTATGATCAAAAACTCATAGTTATTTCTGAAGAAGAACTTTTTGGAACCAAAAAACTTCGACGTGCAACGAGCGCTCCTCCACCTTCAGAACCCTTCACGTCTTTTTCAGAGCTGGCAGAAGGAGACTATCTTGTTCATGAACATCACGGTATCGCGCGTTTTGGCGGACTTGTGCATTTGAGTTTTGGAAAAGAGGTTGGAGATTATCTTCTGCTTTCTTATCTCGGTGATGACAAACTCTATCTTCCTGTCTATCGCATGAATCTTGTTCAACGCTATATCGGAGCCGGAGAGTCATTTCCACTTCTGGATCGACTTGGGGGAACGCGTTGGAAGAGTATTCAAAAGCGAGTGCGGCAAGAGATGCAAAGCATTGCGAAAGAAATTCTGAAAATCGCGGCTGAGCGACAACTTCGCACCGGAACAGCGTTTCCTCCTCCTGACGAGTCTTATGAAGCTTTCAGCGCAGCTTTTCCTTATGATGAAACTCCCGATCAAGAGCGTGCGATTCAAGATGTCATGCGCGATATGGAAACAACACAGCCAATGGACCGACTCATCTGCGGAGATGTCGGATACGGAAAAACAGAAGTTGCCATGCGCGCGGCAATGCGAGCAACCATGGCAGGAAAACAAGTTGCAGTGCTTGTCCCAACGACGATTCTTGCTTTTCAACATTTTGAAACCTTCACGCAGCGTTTTCAAAAAACTCCTGCGACCATTGAAATGATTTCTCGTTTTCGAAGTACAAGAGAACAAATAGAAATTCTGGAAAAAGTGAAAAAAGGGAGTGTCGATATCCTCATCGGCACGCATCGTCTCCTTCAAAAAGATATTGAATTTCGAGACCTCGGTCTTTTGATCGTCGATGAAGAACAACGCTTTGGCGTGCAACATAAAGAACGCCTGAAAAAACTGAAGGCCACGGTGGAAGCGCTCTCTATGTCGGCAACACCCATTCCCCGCACGCTCAATTTTTCTCTAATGGGGATGCGCGATATCAGTATCATTAACACTCCTCCCGCAAATCGACAATCCATCGCAACACACGTGGCTCCGTTTGATGAAAACCTCATCCGACATGCAATTCGACAAGAGATCGCTCGAGGGGGACAGATCTTTTTTGTGCATAATCGCGTGGAAACCATTGGATCTCTTTTAAGACAATTAAAAACCATTGTGCCTGAAGCACGCATTGCAATGGGACATGGACAGATGAATGAAACTGAACTTGAAAAAGTGATGGTCGATTTTTATCATCATCAATATGATGTCTTACTGTGCACGACGATTATCGAGTCAGGGCTCGATATTCCAAATGCAAATACCATCATTGTCCATCGTGCTGACATGCTTGGGCTCTCTCAACTTTATCAACT
This sequence comes from Deltaproteobacteria bacterium RIFCSPHIGHO2_02_FULL_44_16, assembly GCA_001798185.1. Lineage (NCBI taxonomy): Bacteria > Deltaproteobacteria > Deltaproteobacteria bacterium RIFCSPHIGHO2_02_FULL_44_16. The sequence continues at coordinate 80,853 of MGRM01000012.1, forward strand.
TCGCGGTCGCGTGGGGAGATCAGATCGAAAAGCGTATGCGTATCTTTTGATTCCTGCTGATGGGACCACCACCGCAATCGCCAAACGCCGACTCAGCGCTCTTGCACGATTCACTGCGCTTGGAAGTGGCTTCCAAATCGCAATGCATGATTTGGAAATTCGTGGCGCTGGAAATCTTCTCGGTCGAGATCAATCAGGTCATATTGCCGATGTCGGCTATGAACTTTACATCAAACTTTTAGAACGCACAATTCGCACATATCGCGGAGAAAAAGATTTCAGCGAAATCGATCCTGAACTCCACCTCAGTATGACAGCTCTTCTCCCGCAGAATTATATTACGGATGATGGAGCTCGACTTGAAATGTATCGACGTCTCTCCAATCGTCGCACAGAAGACGAAGTCGACATGCTTGCAGAAGAGATGATCGATCGTTTTGGAGCGCTTCCCCTCGAAGTAAAAAATCTGATCGATGTCATGAACATAAAAATTTTCGCTCGTGAACTTCGTCTCCTCTCTGTCAGTTTTGATGGCACACGTTTTAACTGTGAATGTGATAGTTCAACCCCTATCGATCCAACAATCTTCTTGAAACTTCAGTCAAAGCATCAAGGAACCTTGAAACTCGTCCCTCCGAACCATATTCACTTTCATCCTCACGCTGAGGCCATGGAGAGCCTGAAATCCCTCTTGAGAGAGCTTCTCAGCTATGTTACGGCCAGACCTTCATGAAATCTTTTTTCTTCATTTTCTCTCTCCTTCTCGGTTTTACCGCCGTGCACTGCTCACAACAGCAAAAGACGATTGCTCGTGTGGGCAACACCGCGATCAGCGCTTATGATCTAGAGATGTCAATGAAACTCGCGCAAAACAATTACGATCTCTCTTTTCTGAAAGCAGATGAAAATCTTGAACTCTTTCGAAAATCCATTTTGACACGACGTATTCAAGAAGAACTTCTCCTTGCTGAAGTCAAACGAAGAGGAAAAGAGATTTCAGAAGAAGAGTTGGATCAGAATTTAAAGAAGATTGGTGTCGATCTCGCGATGACAAAAAAAGCGCTTGAAGAGAGAAAACTTTCTTACGAAAATTGGAGATCGCAACAACGACGTCGTTTTCTGATTGAGAAAATAACGCATGGGCTTTCATCCGAAGAAGTCTTCGCTCTTATTGATTCATTACAAGCCATCACACCCATCACGGTCTATGAAGATAAATTACAGGAGATGACACTTGAAGAAAATCATTGAAAAAGTCTCTCGGAGACGATTTCTCGCTACGGCAAAAATCCTCACACGCCGGATTTTTGCCTGCGCTTCAGCCTGCCGTGTATTGAGGCTTCGTTTCCGGCGTCTGAAGACGCCGCTCGACCATCGCCTCCTGCGGACTTTTTCAATATTTTGTTTCTCTTTTTTTATTTCTCTGACTTTTTCTCACACTGCATATACCGAAATCATTGATCGCATAGCAGCTATCGTCAATGATCGCGTCATTACTCTCTCTGAGTTGAATGATTTTCAGGTCACGCGACAAAGATCGATCGAAGAAAAAGAGGCGCGCAAACTATCGAAAGAAGAACTTCGCCAGCGTGTGCTCGATGAGCTCATCGACGATGCTCTTTTTGAACAAGCCTTAGAAGAGGCAAAAATTGAAGTTACGGACGATGATTTAGCTCGAGCTATTAATAATATTTTGAAACAGAACCAAATCTCTCTTCCACTTCTGCAAGAAGAATTAAAAAGAAAAGGAATCGGCTACGAACAATACAAAAAACAGATTCGTCTTGAAATTAGAAAACTTAAATTCATGAATCAAGTGATCGGCCCGCAAGTGAAGATCAGCGATCAAGATTTACGCGACTATTATCAACAGCATCAGGAAAAATTTCGTGGAGTTCATGAAGCGCATATTGCCCAAATTTTTCTTCCGGTCGAAGGAATCACGTCTCAAGAACAATTTGATACGCTTGTAAAACAAGCCTATTCTCTTTCTCAAGATGCGTCGAAAACAAAAAACGCATTTGCCCAACTCGCAAAAAAACATTCCAAAGATGCATACGCTGAAAAAGGAGGAGATTTAGGAATGGTGAATTTAAAATCTCTCGCTCCGGAAATTTCCCGCGCCGTGCATATGCTTCAGGTTGGCGAAGTAAGTCGTCCCATTGTCACTGAAAAAGCTATTTTTATTGTGAAACTCATTGCGTTGCCAACGCTGAGCAGCGCTGACTTTGAACGTCTTCGCGAGGAAATTTATGATGTGCTCTATGAAGAACGCATTCAGGAAGCCTTGAACAACTATCTGAGCCAACAACGTCATAAGGCGTTTATTGATATAAGATAATGAAAAAGTCTCTCGGAGGCGTTGTCATACGAGAACAAAGAAATGCATAGAAGTTATTTCAAAATATCTATTGCTTACGGGTCCTGCCGCCTGCGGTGTTCCGGCCCTCCCCCTATAAATAGCGGGGGAGACCCTCCCGGAACACACTCCGGCGTCACCCGTAATTCATTCTCATTTTTGAAATGACTTCTATGTATATTGCTATCACCATAGGCGATCCACTTGGGATCGGGCCGGAAATTGCGTTGAAAGCGTGGGATCAACTCTCGCCGATAACGCGTGAATCTGTTTTTATTTATGGCGATTCTACGATTCTCAAAGAAGCGAGCGCTCTCACGGGAATAACAATTCCTGAAAAACAGATTGTCTTCACTTCAAACTTAAAACTTTCTCATCGTAAACTTTCAAAACACGATGCCGCAACAATAGCGCTTGCTGCTCTTGACCGTGCAATGAATGACGCAAAACAAAAAAAGATCGACGGGATTGTAACTGCGCCTGTGAATAAAAAGCGGATTCAGCTTGTTGTTCCTCATTTCACAGGTCATACACAATATCTCGCGGCAAAAATTCATTGTAAAACTCCAATCATTCGGGTGACGCCGGAGGTGCTTCCGGGAGGGGCGGTAATGTTTTTTGCGCCGTGGGAACAAACGCCATCAGCACGACCACTTCGAGTTGCTCTTGCAACAACCCATGTTCCTCTCAGCGCTGTCTCGCAATCACTGACAAAAGAAAAATTAACGGCAACCATTCGAACAGTTGCATCTGCACTCAAAAATTCTTTTCATATTGCTTCCCCAAAGATCGCTCTTCTTGGACTCAATCCCCATGCAGGAGAAAGCGGGGAACTCGGAAGAGAAGAACTCGACATCATTATTCCTGCAAGAAATGCAATGCTCCGAGAAGATATTTTCTGTGAAGGTCCCTTTTCTGCTGATGCATTTTTTGCGCGAAAGATGGAAGAAAAATATGATGCCGTCATTGCCATGTATCACGATCAGGGACTCATCCCGATGAAATCACGCTACCCTGAAAATGCAGTGAATATCACCCTTGGTCTTCCTTTTATAAGAACTTCCCCAGGGCACGGCACGGCCGAAGACATTGCATGGAAAGGGATTGTCTCACCTCATGCCATGCTCGCTGCCATAAAGATGGCGATCGACGTGGAACAATTCGCTGACAAGTAAGCAAACCTGTGCTAATTTCACTCCACAAGGAGATAAACAAATATGCATTGGGAAATCCTCGACACTCAACGACAACAATTACTCCCCCATCTTTCGTTTCTGAAGTCATTTGGTTTTTATCTTGCGGGGGGAACAGCTTTAGCGCTTCAAATTGGCCATCGAACATCGATCGATTTTGATTTTTATACCGAGACACCATTCAATGAACAAAGTTTTGAAAATGCAGCTGTAAAAAATCTGCCTTTATTAAAAGTGACCCAACGGGCATATGGAACGCTTATTGGACAAATAGGAAGAGTTGATTTGAGCTTCTTTCACTATCCTTATCCACATGTACAACCTCTCATTTCATCGGAATATTTTGAAATGAGTTCTATTGCAGATATTGCTGCAATGAAACTCATTGCAATTTCCCAACGGGGGTTACGGCGAGACTTTATCGATATGTATGTCATTGCAAAACAATATTCCTTGCAACAGGTGTTTTTATGGACAAGGAAAAAATTCTCTCAATTCGACCCTCATGTTTGCCTCAAAGCTCTTACCTATTTTGATGATGCTGAAAAAGATGAATCTGGACGCGGGACAGAACTCAAAGAAAAAATTTCATGGACAACAATAAAAAGCTTCTTTGAAAAAGAAAGCGTGAGACTCGCAAAACAATGGCTCTAAAATTGAACCCAAAAGAAATCCCTGAAAGTGTTTTAGCCTGTGTCTGGTTTGCCAACCCGGATAAGCTTGAGTGGGAGACGCAGAAAACCGTCGTAATCACCTCTGTTCTGAATCGAGGACAATGGGAAGCCGTACAATGGATCTATCGCACCTATGGTGAAGCTGCGATCAAATCTGTTGTCGCGCATCCAGGACGAGGGCAATGGTTTCCTCAGTCGCTGCGCTTTTGGCTTACCTTTTTTTCAATATCTCTTGATTCTCAAACTTTTCAAAAAGCATTATTACATCTCTAAAGTGTTTGCGAAGATGCTATTTCCATTTTATTTTCTACCTTTTTCTTTTCACATTCACTGGAAGCGTTTCCAAAAATTCTCCTGGAAATGTCTCTCTGGCATCTCTGAGGGTAGCTTCAAATTCAGAGCGAGTCATATTTTCTCTTATCTGCGGTTCTAACTCTGCAAGCTTTTCTCTCTGGGTAGAAGTAAGAGTATTTCTTTGACGAATCCTTCCAAGATGTGTGGTAAAAAGCGATATATCTTTTCTCAAAATGGCAGCATCTTCTTCTGCAGCTCGAGCGATCCTTTGTGCCTCTTCAATACGCAAAGGTTCACGAACAGCCCTTTTCGCGTTTGGAGTAAATTGTTCAAGAGGTTGATTGGCATTAAATGCAGCTTCTACAATACCCATTCTCACTTCAAGTTCTCTAAGATCGCTTGCTCTACAACCCCGTGCTTTATTAGCTATTCCCAAAAGAATCTTTCTTTCTCGGTGACTTCTATCTGTTTCCTTTCGCAAAGATCTGAGAGCTAAATGATAAATTCGATCTCCTATTGCTTTGCGTCTTCCTCCTCTTAGGTTCATCAAAGCGTGATACAAACCACTAGATCTTTGCTCGAGCTCATCGTCTGTAGGATCCTTTTCAGCGGAAGCCCCTTGTATTTGGTTGGATGTCTCATCAGCTTTTCCCATTGCCATTGCTTTCGGAGTTTCCATCGGACCTGCAAAGTCATCTGATGCTGTTCCGGGCATGGGACCAATACTCACTGCACCAGATCCACCTTGGCCATAATAAAGATCAGGTCGATGTTGCCTGATCAGCTCTTGTACTTTCGCTTCATCCCATTGAATCACATCATACGTTGGATTCATCGATTGAGGTAATGCTGCCAGAGCCGCTATTCCCAAAAGTCCAGTTCCTATCGCTGCACCCGTGGCAACTGCTGTCCCAACACCTGCAACACCAATACCTTCACCAACACCAAGAAGCTCTGGCGTCCAAGGAAGTGCGATACTTGCTAAAGCAATGGATGGAATTTCTGTTTCTTGAGTTTCTTCTGGGAGAATCTGAGCTGCGCTCTTTGCTATACCATCGACAAACACATTGCTCCAGAGAAGTGGACTCCCACCGAGAGTTTTTCGGATATCGTCAGTTGTGATTGATCTTGCTTGAGCATGAATAAGACCGTCTACAGTACCATCAGCAATGTCGTACAAATCACCTATGGCTGAGGCTTGTTCAGATGAGAGAGAGAGAGAGAGAGAGAGAGTCGGAAAGGGTTTCAATGAACTGATGTTTCGTGACTTCTTGAATCTTAACCATGGTTTGTCTCCTTCATGACGTTACTTTTATCTTCTTTCTCTTCTTCGACAAGCCATAAAAAATGTTGTGGTGTTTTTTTTACATGTTTATAACGCATTAAAAGGAGAAAACATGCCTGAGATTCGATTTGGAACTGACGGCTGGCGCGCTGTTGTGGGAGAAGATTTTACGCCGGAAAATATCGCAGATGTTATTCAAGCGTTTTGCGATCTTTATCCTGCACTTCCACACACAGGCTGGCCAGTGATTGTGGGCTATGATCGGCGTAATCAATCTTCTGAGTCAGCAGAGCTTATTGCCTCCATTCTTTTAGGAAATAAAATTCCTGTCATTCTTTCGAAAAATTATTGTCCGACTCCTGCTGTCTCATGGATGACGAAAAATAAAAACGCAACAGCCGGTGTTATGGTCACAGCTAGCCACAATCCTCCGAAATGGAATGGCATTAAATTTAAAGAACACACCGGTGGAGCAGCATCGGAAAACTATGTCCGATCGATCGAAGAACAGATCCGAAAAAATCACGCTCAACACCGAAAACCAAAAAAGGGAGAACTTCAGAAGAACAAACTTCTCACTTTTTTTGATCCTTCCCAAGAATATCTAAAAACAATTATGTCCTATGTCGACCTTCCAAACATCATGCGTCAACTTCAAAAACCAGTTCTTGTTGATCCTCTCTATGGCGCTGGAACGGGATTGATGAAAATAATATTAGGCGATCATGTTGAAGAGATCCACACAGTAGCAGATCCAAATTTTGGCGGTTTAAATCCTGAACCCATTGCACCCAATATCAATGAACTTCTTGAACGTATGAAATCGGGGGAATATACATGTGGCCTCATTCTCGACGGAGATGCAGATCGTGCCGCTGTCGTTGATGAACATGGCACGTATATCACCACGCACGAATTTTTCTCTCTCTTGATTCGTCACGCCGTGGAACATAAAAAACTACGAGGAAAAATTATTAAGTCGATTTCAACCACACAGATGGTCAATCGCCTCGGCAAAAAATATGGACTTGAAGTTGAAACAGTCCCTGTTGGTTTCAAGTATATCTCTCCTGCGATGAACGAACCGGGAGTTCTCATGGGCGGCGAAGAGAGTGGTGGCTATGGATTCCCGTTCCACATTCCGGAACGAGATGGACTTTTTTCTCATCTTCTTCTTCTGGAGCACATGGCAGTAACAAAAAAACCACTCAGTCAACTTGTTGCGGATTTACAAAAAGAATGTGGTCCCATGTTTTATCGTCGTAACGATTACCATCTTTCGCCAGAACATATCGAGAAGGTACGAGAAAAATTTAACTTGCTCAATGTGACAACGTGTGCAGAACATAAACAAGCACAGCATACAAAAATTGACGGCCATCATTTTCGTTTTGATGATGATTCCTGGCTTCTTTTTCGCGCCTCTGGTACCGAACCACTCATTCGCATCTACGCTGAAGCGCCAAGCATGAAACAGGTTGAAGTCATGCTTCAAGAAGGAAAAAAACATATCGGATTATAACGATGACGATTACTTTTACATCACAACCAAAACCAACGATCGGCGTTGAACTTGAAATCCAGCTGATCGACCGTGAAACAAAAAATCTTTCGCGCGCTGCAGTGCAAATCCTTCAAAAAGCATCCAAATTGCCACACTTTCATATCAAGGCTGAACTGACAGAAGCGATGATCGAAGTGAATACCGATATTTGTCAGAACATTCGTGAAGTGGAAAAAAGCTTGCGAAAACAATGTGCAAAACTGCGAGAAATTGTCGAACCGTTAGGGGTTGAACTCGCTTCTGCAGGAACACATCCCTTTCAGGATTGGCGTGAACGACGTGTCGTGCCAACGACGCGTCATCTTTCGATTCTTGAAAAATATCAATGGCTCGCGCGGCGCTGGACAACTTTTGGAATGCATGTGCATGTCGGCGTTCGTGATGGTGAACGCGCCATCCACATCCTCAATGTCCTTATCTCCTATCTCCCCCATCTTCTGGCACTTTCTGCAAGCTCTCCCTTTTGGGGAGGCACTGACACGGGACTTGCTTCAAGCAGAATGGCGGTTCTTGAATCATTTCCAACAGGAGGACTTCCCTATTATTTTCCTGACTGGAAAGGTTTTCAAAAATACTATGAAACCCTCATAGCAACAGGAGCTATCGGATCCATCAAGGATCTCTACTGGGACATTCGTCCTCACTTTGATTTCGGCACTCTGGAAATACGTGTATGTGATGGTCTCCCGACATTTCGCGAAACTCTTGCCCTTGTTGCACTCATCCACTGTCTCGTTGTCTGGATTGATGATGGACTCGATCGTCAACTTCGATCTCCTCACATTCATATGCAGCAATATTGGCTCGCACCTGAAAACAAGTGGCAAGCGACACGCTATGGTCTCGATGGAATGATTGTCGCCCAAGAGAGCAGCGAACGTATGCAAATACGCGATGCCGTGAAGCTTCTTTTGCAAGAACTCAATCCCATTGCGCAATCGCTTCATTGTGTAGATGAGCTGGAATCAATTTTTGAAATACTGGAATCAGGTCCAAGCGCGGTACGTCAACGTCAAATATTTGCAAAAACAGGATCGCATCGAAACATTGTTGAATCTTTGATCAAGGAATTTCAGCAAGAAAGATAAATTACGGTAGAGGAGAAGTTCCTCCGGATTCCGTAGCAAGGACACATGGTATGCTGAAGCTCCAACCAAGACGCAAGTAGAGAAGATGCTTCTTTTTAGAAAAGATATCTTGGGAATTTAATTTTGTGGTGGGATCATAGGGGTACTCTTCAACCGAGTTCGTTCTTCATAAATTGGCTTTATCTGCGGCACAGCGCCTCTGGCGAGCATACTATTCCGCACTGCTTGGAAGACCATTATATGGAGATCTTCTATATTTGCATCTTCTTCACTTGCAAGGCGTTTTGCTTTGACCATCCATACATCCGAAACTTGCATCAGAAGCCATCGTGCATTACGGATTTCTTCCGGTTGAAATGGCACTCTGATGGTATCAATAAATGGCCGCATAATTTCTTCAAATTCCATATTCGTAAGATTTGCTCCTGATCTTTGATAATACGCATATTGAAGATAGGGAAGATAACCACGTTGCATGACTATTGTTTCTGCATTGCGGATTTCAATATCCTCCGAAGGATCTATACCAAAAGCTCCAGCAGCAGCGAAGAAGGCAAAATAGGCTTGTTCATAATGTACTAATAAATTTCTGTGTTGATTTAATACCGCTTGATGACGACTCACTTCCATTTGATACTGCAAGACATTACCTGTGTCAGTGTCCAAAGAAGTAGGAAGACGCTTCAGATCATCTACTCTATTAACCATTCTTTCGAAACTGAGCATCGCACTTGATGTTTCAATCACTTTCGCAAGAGCAATGACTTTGACCCTCTGATTCCAATACTCTCGAGCCTTGTGAACGGCAGAAAAAACGAGCTCAGCACTCACTCGAAAATAAGCATCTGATTCATAACCATTACATCTTCTAAAATTATCAAAACCAATGTCTGATGTGCTGGAAAAACCATACAATCGACGCATTAATTCGACCAAACAGGCTTTATAAGGATTATGTTGCTCTGGAATTTTCGTTCTCAAAATCCATGTTGTATTTTCATCTTCATCTTGAAGCGTGCCATATGCTGAGGCACGTACGTTTTCTAGCCGGGTTTCGTCGTTTTCTGAAGGGACCTCGATATGGAATGCATCCATTGCGGATAAAAGTGCAGCATGGGTTGTATCAATAACAATACCATCTCTTCTTGCATTGAGAGCAAGTGTTGAAAGATCAGCGATAATACTAGCATGTGATTCAGGATGAACCACTTTCACATACAAAGCTTGATAGCGTTCAATATATTTTCTCAATGCTTCAGGAGTTGTTTCAGGACGCAGATCGCGGATGCCGTGCTGCCATAATAATTTTCTGGCTTCGTCTATATAATCAATGTTGACGATATCATTGAGATATTGTGGCGCTGTCGATGTGACGATTGGTGACAAAAAATTCCGAATATCTTCAGTCTCAAAACAGAGGGGGAGATCATCTCTGCATACTTCGCCGTTTCGATTCGCAACAACACGAATAGCTCCCTGAGAAGTGTTGATTGTTGTAAACTCACCACTTGCGTAGCACATAAGAAACTCCTTCTTCACCCAAGTCTGTTTGATCGTCTCATCTCTCAAAAGGTTGCTTCCTTATTGATTCCTTGTTGATGAGATGAACAAGAGCTTGATTGCAATTCATGAGTGATTCTGTTTGGATACTCTGTTTTCGCCAGGGAGAAGGATATGCGCCAGGAACTGGTCATCCGAGGGGCCCGGATGCACAATTTAAAAAATATCGATGTGACGATTCCGAAGAATAAACTCGTGGTCATTACAGGGCTTTCCGGGTCAGGGAAGTCGTCACTTGCCTTTGACACCATCTATGCCGAAGGCCAGCGGCGCTATGTCGAATCGGTCTCAGCCTATGCTCGCCAATTCTTGGAGCAGATGGAAAAACCCGACGTCGACTCTATCGAAGGACTCTCCCCTGCGATTTCGATCGAACAGCGCACAAGTTCCCGAAATCCTCGCTCAACGGTCGGTACCTCTACTGAAATTTATGACTATCTCCGTGTTCTCTTTGCTCGTGCGGGTCGGCCCCATTGTTACAAATGCGGACGTGCGATTCAGGCACAAACAGTTTCACAAATGATCGATCAGATTTTAAAACTCCCTTCAGGAACAAAGATCGGAATTTTAGCTCCGATCGTACGCGGCAGAAAGGGCGAATATACGAAGGATCTTGAACGACTGGCCCGACAGGGCTTTGTACGGGCGCGCGTTGATGGCAATGTGGTGTCACTCGATCAAAAAATCACGATCGATAAAAAGAAAAAACATAACATCGATCTTTATGTCGATCGGCTCGTGATTAAAGATGATATCACCACGCGTCTTGCCGATTCTCTTGAAACTGCTCTCGGTCAAGGCGAAGGGCTTGTGAAGATTGAACTGATAAGCAATGCTGTCATTCCCGCGAAGGCGGGAATCTCAAAAAATTCACTGGATCCCCGCTTACGCGAGGATGACAATCAAGAAATTCTTTTCTCCGCAAAACATGCGTGTGCTTATTGTGGGCTCAGTTATCCCGAAATTAATCCTCAACTCTTTTCGTTCAACAGTCCTCGTGGAGCTTGCCCAGCTTGCGAAGGTCTTGGGACGCGACTCTATTTCGATCCGAATCTCGTCATTCCCAACCACAACCTTTCACTTCGCGAAGGAGCGATTGCGCCATGGCGAACAAAAGCTTCAACAGCCTATATTAATCTCTGCGAAGCGCTCGCAAAGCATTATGGATTCGATATTCGCACGGCATTTGCCAAACTTCCTCCTCACATTCAAAATGCGATTCTTATGGGTTCGGGGGAAGAAGAAATTACCTTTGCCTTTGAAGGGACAGAACGAGAAAAAATAAAAACACGTTTTGAAGGAATCATTCCTCAACTCGAACGACGATGGAAAGAGACAAGCTCCATGGACATTCGTGAAGAACTCGAATGTTTTATGAATCGTCGTCCCTGTCCTACGTGCCAAGGAACTCGTCTTCGTCCTGAAGGAAGAAGTATTCTTATTGGTGGAAAAAACATTTCACACGTCACGGCATTTTCTATTCGCGAATGCATGCGTTTTATTTCGACGCTTGACCTCACCAAAAAAGAGGCAACGATTGCGGAAAAAGTTTTAAAAGAGATTCGTGAACGTCTCGGTTTTCTGATTGATGTGGGACTTGACTATCTCACACTCGATCGCACAAGTGGAACACTTTCAGGAGGAGAAGATCAACGCATTCGACTGGCAACGCAGATTGGATCTGCACTTACGGGTGTTCTCTATGTCCTTGATGAACCTTCGATTGGTCTTCATCAACGCGATAATGATCGTCTTCTTCAAACCATGAAACGATTACGCGATTTGGGAAATACGCTTATCGTCGTTGAACATGATCGCGACACCATGGAGCACGCTGATCATATTATTGATCTCGGGCCTGAAGCGGGTGTGAGGGGGGGCTATGTCGTTGCCACCGGAACTCCGAGTGATATCAAACGAAATTCTAAATCGCTTACCGGACAATATCTCTCTGGAAAAAAGAAAATCGATGTTCCACGAGATCGTCGCACTTCTTTGCTGGACGAACTTATTATAAAAGGAGCACGCGAGCATAATCTCAAAAACATCGATATTTGTATTCCCTTGGGAGTTCTTACCTGCGTCACCGGAGTCTCAGGCTCGGGAAAATCGACGCTTGTGAATGAAACCCTTTTACAAGGTCTGAAGCAAAGACTCGAACAATCCAAGGAAACCGCAGGAAAGGTAGATGACATCATTGGATGGCAGAAGCTCGATAAAGTCATTGATATCGATCAGTCTCCGATTGGCCGAACTCCTCGCTCCAATCCCGCAACCTATACGAGTATTTTTACGCATATCCGCGATCTCTTTGCAGAACTCCCTCAATCGAAAGCGCGCGGATATAAACCAGGTCGGTTTTCTTTTAACGTCAAAGGGGGCCGATGCGAAGCGTGCGAAGGCGATGGCATCATTCGAATCGAAATGCATTTTCTCCCCGACGTGCATGTCGAGTGTGAAGTCTGCGCAGGAAAACGCTTTAATCGCGAAACACTCGAGGTTCATTATAAAGGATCTTCTATTGCAGATGTTTTAAGTATGACCGTGAATCAAGCTTTTACTTTTTTTGAAAATATTCCGTCGATTCATCATAAACTTCAAACGCTCATCGATGTTGGCATGGGCTACATTGAGCTTGGCCAATCAGCCACAACTCTTTCAGGCGGCGAAGCTCAGCGCATTAAGCTTTCGCGCGAACTTGCGCGACGCGCAACCGGGAGAACTCTTTATATCTTAGATGAACCAACAACTGGTCTTCACTTTGATGATGTGCGAAAACTCCTCACTGTCCTCAACCGGCTTATCGATCAAGGAAATACTATTGTCGTCATTGAGCATAACCTTGACGTGATCATGTCTGCTGATTACTGTATCGACTTGGGACCTGAAGGGGGAGAAAAAGGTGGCTTTCTCATCGCCACAGGAACACCTGAAGAGCTTGCTGCCCACCCTACTTCATATACCGGATTTTATTTACGAGAACTTCTTTCATGAAACATTTTCTTGCGCTCATGACTTTTCTTTGTCTATGCAACCGACCTCTCATGGCTTCTACGGAACTTCGACAATTCGTTCAAGAAGCCGCGCTGACAGATGGATCTCTTCTTGAAATCACCATTGTCGATAATGCATCAGAAGAACAACGCGCCAACACCACTATTGACCGCGCTCTTGCAGCGATTCGAAAACTCGATCAGGACTTCGGGGCTGCGCCCGCTGCTGCGACGGGAAACTTACATGATCAACTCAATCATTTAAAGCCACATACCCCTTTGAAACTCCCCGAAGGTTATTTTCTTCTCTTTGAACAAGCCATTGAACTCGCAAAACTGACCAACGGATGGTTTGACATTACCGCTCCTTCAAAAAAAGGAATTTTTGTTCAGCGCGATTATCGTCGCGTTGAGCTACGTCCCGCTTCATCTGAAATGGTGCTCACCAAAAAACATCTCAAATTTGATCTTCGTTGGCTTCTCTCTGGAACAGCGTGCGATGCAGCGCTTGCGATCATTCAAGAAGCGGGTTTTCAGCGAGCGGAAGTGAAGGTGGGACCTGTCTCCAAACATATCGGCCGAGATATTCACACGCCATGGGGACTTCAGATCGATATCCCAGGAGTTCAAGATGCGTATGCGCATCGAGCTTTTCAGTATCGCTTGTCGGATATTGCTGTCGCACAACTTATTCCTGAAAAAATAACTCCTCCTCTGATCGATCCAAAAACAAAAAATCCGGTGAAGGGACAAGTCAAAAGCATTACGGTGATGGCCAAAGATGCGCTCCATGCCATTGCGTTTGCAGTCGCAATAGCGCCCTTCGATGCTCTCACCGGTATTCGCTATCTTGAAAAATTTCCAGGGCTCGAAGGAATTATTGTAGATCAAACAGGAGCACTTTTTATTTCTGAAGGATTGAAACAAAATGAGAAAAAGGAGAAACCAAAATGAAACTTCTGAAAAATCACCGAGAAGTCATTGCGAGGAGCGTAAGCTCCGAAGCAATCTCCTGGAGATGCTCTGCTCGGGAGATCGCCACGCCCTTCGGGCTCGCGATGACACTCACTCGGACTTTTTTCAGAGGTATCTGCGCGTTAATCCTTCCTTTGCTATGGCTCTCTTTCTCATCATCTGCACACGCCCAAACAACAGAAGACATACGACAAATGAGTCGCCGCTTTGAAATCGGAAACTCTCAAGGGGCCATCATCATTTTAGGCTATGTCAAAGATCAGGCAACGATCGAGAAAATTCTCGAAATCGCAGCAGGTGAAGCAAAACGCCTTCATGAAATCATCGACTGGAAAAATCCCCAAAGCGAAGTCGCTCGTTTAAATCAAGTCAGTGGTTCCAAATTTTATCCGGTGAGCAAAGAAGTGCTGAATATTTTTAAAGCTGCGGCCAGACTTTCCGAATGGACCGAAGGCGCTTTTGATATTGCCGCAGAGTCTCCGGTAGGCACGTATGAAAATATTAAACTCGATGAAAAAGGTTCGCGCGTACGTCTTCAAAAGAAAAAAATGACGGTTCGTTTCGACGCTATTTTTGATGGCTATCTTGCCGATTACCTTATTCGCTATCTTTATGGAGCTGGCATCCATCATGCGATGGTCAAGGTAGGAAATACATTTCGTGGAGTAGGACGTTCGCTCAACGGTCCCTGGCGCATTCAAGTTCAGGATGATGAAGGAACCTATGCGCATCGCGCCATGAAACTCACCGTTGGCAACGCAGGTGTTGCTACCGTCAGCGCAGCTCAGTTTCGCCAAACTCCTCCGATCGATCCCAGAACAAAGCAATCTCTTCCTGTCTGTTGCAAAGGGGCCACGGTTGCAATGAAGGAAGCCGCTCTCGCGCAAGGCATGGCATACACCATGTTTATCTTAGGTCCTCAAGGCGGTGTTGTTCTCATGGAGCAACTCGGTAATGCCAAAGGCATGGTCGCCGATAATGAAGGAAAATTTGTGAAAACGAGCGGGTTTTAAACCTCTCTCCTCTTGACGTAGTGTACACTTTTCTGTATACTCTCAGACGACGCCAGGAGGAACCATGTATCACTATATTACGCTTAAAGAGTTGCGACCAAAGCTTCCCAAAGTGATTGAAAAGATTGACACAGCCCTTGAACGCTACATTATTTCCAAGCATGGAGAGCCTATTGCGATTCTTCTCGCACTCGACGATTTCGAAAGTCTTCTTGAGACTCTCAATGAACAAGAAGATAAAGAAAATTTAAAACGCATTCGAAAAGGGATTCAAGAAGCTAAAAAAGGTAAAACCGTTGATTGGAAAAGCGTGAAGAAAAAATATCATCTTTCTTAAAGCATGTTTAAAGAGTGTCATCGCGAGCCCGGAGGGCGTGGCGATCTCTAGCAATCACTGTCTGCAGGAGATTGCTTCGTCGCTAACGCTCCTCGCAATGACATACTAGGATTTGCAAACCAACTCTAAGGACAGCGTGTGTATATCCTCGAACTCACCCGACAAGCAGAGAAAGCATTCGATGTCCTCATGCATGCGCAACCCCACATGGGAAAACGGGTCGCGATTGCCCTTGATCATCTCGCCAAAGACCCAGAAATAGGTATTCCTCTTCGAGGAGTATTGAAAGGATATTACAAATATCGCGTTGGCACGTATCGGATTATTTACGAGATTCAAAAGTCAAAACTGCTTGTCATTGTCATCGACATCGGCCATCGAAAAGAGGTGTACCGTTAAAAATCTCAACAAGTGGATTTTAAGAAAATAGTTCGAAAAGCCATAATAATAACCGGTTTCCTCTTCTTTCGATAACCACACGCGGCGGAGTGTATACTGCGGAGAAGCAGGTGGGACCTTGATGTGGTCGAGTGCATCGACCACATCGCGATCAGCGCTTCCACTTCCATGCGCAATCCAGACTCCACCTGTTGCCTTGAGCATAGGATCCAGGGCCGTGACGACGCCAGACGTTGGCGTGGTTACCGTAATTATTTTTTCAGGAGATCCCCGTTTTCACGGGGATGACGAAGAAGTAAAAGCGCCGATAAAAGGAAGCGACCGAAAAAGTCCCTCCGAGTCAAGTCCATATCCGATCACATAACGATCTGGAACTTCAAAGCCGATATAATCCACAAGCGTTCGACCTCCATTTCCGGTCTCTTTATACAGCAACGTTGCGACTTTGAGGGATTTTGGTTCTTTGTCTTTGAGATGCTTGATGAGATGACGAAGTGTGGAACCGGTATCGACAATATCTTCAATGAGAAGAACATCTTTCCCCTGAATCGGTTGAGTGGTGTCAAATTCGAAGCGAATAATACCGGTGCTTCGATCATTTTTATAACTGGAGACGCGTAAAAAATCGCATGCAATCGGAAAAGAAAGAGCGCGAACAAGATCCGCCATAAAAATAAAAGCCCCCTTCAAGACTCCAATCACTACCAACTCTTTCCCTCGATATTCCTCTTCAATTGCGCGAGAGAGTTCTTGAATGCGATGCGCAATTTCTTTTTCTGAAATGAGTATTTCAATTTCTTTCATAAGGCATTCTCAGCAATCAACTTACAAAAAGTTTCAGCTGCAACTCTCATATTTTTTGCTCCGTACAACGCCCGACCGATAATGGCATGGAATTTCGAGCCTGCGGTTTCTGCTATCTGAACATAATCTCCTCCCTGAGCACCGATACCAGGAGCATAAAAAGAGGCATCAACACCTTCATCAGTGATGATTCGTCGGATATGACGAACGATCTCAAGTTTTGTTGCTGGAACGACAAAATCGGTAACACCGCAGCGAGCCGCAGTAAGATAGATTTTGTCGATCGCTTTATCATCGATCCAACCACCATCAGAAAGCGTATAAGCTTTGTGTGTCATCACCCCACCAACGATAACACCGAGTTCTTGTTCTCTCGCTGCTTCAATCCATGCTTTCTCGGTTTCAGGCCCTGCTTGAGGAAAAAAAATGACCGCATCAATTCCCGCATCCTTGCACGTTTTCGCAAATGAAATACCGGTATCAGGAATATCAGTTCCAGCTTTTTGATGATCATAGATAAGGGGTTTGTCCGTATAACGGCGAGCGATCTCTACTGCCTTCGGAAGTCCAATCGAAAGTCCGAGCATGAATCCAATTTTATAAGCGCCGATTCCTGGAAGATCATGCGTTGCCTTGATCAGCGCCTCATATTGTATTACTGAAACATCACACGCTGGAATGATACTTCGATTTTGTTCGAGGATCATAATGTTTCCTTAACAGAATATCGAAATGTCTCTCGGAGGCGTTGTCTCGCTACGGCAAAAATCCTCAGACGCCAGATTTTTGCCTGCGCTTCAGCCTGCCGGGTATTGAGGCTTCGTTTCCGGCGTCTGAAGACGCCGCTCGACAAACGCTTCCTGCGGCCATTTCGATATTGAAGTTACATGGTTTAACACCTATTTCAGCAAATTCCTGTTGAAGCGATTTCACAATTTCTTGCGATGGATGAAATCGTTTCATTGCTTCAGGTAAAAAGTCGGTTGCTCGACTCATGGCAAAATACGTGATTCCTTTTTTTACGAGAGCCTCTTCAACACTTTTGCCATCATCTCTTTTCTGCATTCGATTCGTCAGTCCAATTGCCGCTACAACTTCAACCTCTACTTGAGCAAGAGATTCGAGTGTTTCAAGAAGTGAACCGCCAGTAGTCGTCACATCTTCAAGCACAATCACTTTTCCTTTTGGAACACCGATAAAATATTTATCCTGCAGCGCGCCATGTTCTTTAGGCTTCGCCCTTCCCATCGAAAGAACATATTTTCCTGGAACGCAGTCTGATTGAGCCATCGCCCATTTATAATTGGTAAGAATACCGAGCTTCGTTGCACCTTCAGGAACTCCGTAAAATCCATCAAACTGCAGACGTTTGCTGTGAGCAAAAGCGATGACAAAATCGGTCAATTGATCCAGGAGAACAACATCATTGGAAACATTTCGCCAATTGACATACCAACACGACTGACGGCCCGACTTCAGCGTCATTGGTTTTTCGAAAAAACCGACGACATTATGGGTAAGAAGAAAATCGTTGAAACGTTGTTGATCAAAATTCATATTTTCTCTCACATTTTTGTCATCCTCGCGAAAGCGGGGATCCAGTGTTTTGGATATTTCTGGATTCCCGCTTTCGCGGGAATGACAACTTTCATAACACAAGAAGCAAAAGAGCAAGGAGAAAAATCACACCAAATCCCATACAGGACGCAATATAGATGAGTTCTGATCGATGTCGCACGAGTTTCACATTTCCATGAAACATTTCTTTTAGGAATCTTAAAGTACGTGCGCGAAGGTTCGGTGATTCCAAAAGATCTGCAAGAAAATAATATCCATCAAAATCAAGGAGAGGACAGAGATTCAAAAGAACAACAACATACGAAAGAGAAGCAAAGAGGAGCGCAAGAGAATCGAACATCGCATGATCGATTACGAATGCCATGATCGAAGCAATCCCGGCTGGAATCATATGAGCATAAGGGCCTGCGAGTGTAACAGACATGCGGGGGAAACGTGATGCAGTCCACATATCAGAGGTATCGACAAAAAACATGGGGCCGACCCAATACCAGCCAAAACCGACTCCAAGCACGCGACGTTGAAAATGTTTTACCGTGAGCGCATGCCCTGCTTCGTGAAAAAGAATGCTCATGAAAAAGAGAGGAAGAAGCCACCATAACCAGATGGGAAAAGTCATCGCACGCTGAAATGCAGAAACAATCGAAACCTTCTGAGACGAAAAGGAGAAAAGACCGAAAAGGACAACAGAGCCAATAATGCATTGGCCTTTTTTGGAAAAGAACAAACAAGATATTTTTTGGAAGATGCCTGCAATCCATGCATCAACATCTGAAATATAGTATCTCCACTGAAGAATGCGTGAAAGAACACTGAAACATAAAACGAGACGGGAATGGAACGTATTCTTCAAGTCTCTTGTTTTCGCATTCCTCCCCTCAATCATGCCTGCAGCACCAAGGTCACTTATTTGCTGGGCAATCACATGAGGGGCAAAAGCTTTGTATTTTTCAAAATAGGATAAGGTGAGTTCTTTGAGTGTATGATCACCATCGAGAAGTTCCCACAAAAACAATCCTTCTGGTGTCAGCCGATAATAAAGATGCGCCGTTGGATCGTTCAGGATGAAAGAACGAATTCCATCTTTCGTTTCATATTCTTGAATGATAATTGTTTTGCGTCGGCATGGACGATCGCGAAGTTGCAAAAGATCAATAAATTGGAGTCGGGCGCTCGGCTCATCGTGCAAGAACTGAAGCAATGCATCGCGCGAAATAACGAGTAGCTCTGAAGGTTCAACGGCTTTGACTGTCGCATTTCGTTTCTCTCCTGAAAGCAAAGCCGCTTCCCCGAATGTTGCTCCGGTTTCAAGAAAAGCGAGGGGCTTTTTATTTCCCACTTGATCTGAAGTTGTCACTTCAACTTTTCCCTGTCTCAACAGATAACATTCTGATCCCATTTCTCCCTCGCGAAGAAGAATTTCTCCTGACCGAACACTTTTCGACTGAAGAGATGTTGCAAATTTTTTGAGTCGATCAGCCGAAAGTGAAGAAAAAGGAGAGAGTTGTTTCAGAAATGAGGCTCGAAGCAATATTTCGGCCGTCTCTTCAAAAAGTTTTTTTGCATCTGGCGACTCATCAAGAGCGGCAAGAAAATCCTCACGAGAAAGTGAAAGTGCATGAAGTGTGGTAAGAGCAAATACCGAAGCGGTCCGTTTTTGATGTTTTGAAAGAAGCGCAATCTCGCCAAAATATTCTCCTGGACCAAGTGTTGCCATGACGACTGGTCCTGAGGAAGATGAAACAGCAACTTCGGCTCTCCCCTGAAGGATCAGGAAAAAGCGCTCCCCTTCTCCTCCTTCAGCGACAATCTTCACTCCGGAAGAAAAAACCTCTTCCCGAAAATGTTCTGAAAAAAAAGAAAGCGCCTTGTCGGAAAATAAAGCAAACAAGGACGCTTTCTTGAGCAACCTGACGTAATCTTTGGATGTCATTTTATATTGATTACATCCCCTTATTCATTTTTGCTGTAAGCTGTTGATCATTTAATTTCCAGTCGATCTTGCGAAATGCATTTGTTTCTTCTGCCGTTAGCTTCACACCAGTTGATTGCAATGTTCCTATCGGGTTCTTTCGCATCTTCGTTCTAAAACCAATGTCATTCGCCCACTTCTCAACTAACATTTCAATCTCTTTGCGTGCCATTCTTCCTCCTTGTTTAAGCAAGCCATTTACTGACACGTGATTGCAATTCTTGATCACTCAACTTCCAATCAATGTTTTTAAAAGCATTCATTTCTTCTGGTGTCAGCTTCACTCCTGTTGATGTAAGCGTTGCCATCGGATCTTTTCGCATCTTGGTTCTGAAACCAGCATCACTTGTCCATTTTTCGACTAACATTTCAATTTCCTTGCGCACCATATAACCTCCCTATGATTTTCGTTCTCATGACTAATACTTATTTATCCTTGCCTTAAGTTCTTCGTCATTTAAACTCCAGTCAATTTTGCGAAATGCACCCATTTCTTCGTTTGTTAGTTTCACTCCTGTCGATGTGATCGTTCCCATTGGATCTTTGCGCATCTTTGTTCGGAATCCCATATCATTCGTCCATTTCTCAACCAATCCTTCAATCTCCTTGCGCACCATATATCCTCCTTTTGATCAAGGTATCTTAGAAACTCTGGTTTTTAGTTCCTCATCACTTAGTTTCCAATCAATCTTGCGGAACACTGACATTTCTTCGGGGGTAAGTTTCACTCCCGTTGTTTGCAACGTGTCCTCAGGATTCTGCCGCATGTTCTTGCGAAACATCTGGTCGTTCATCCACTTGTCGAACAACATGTCGATTTCTTTTTTTCCCATCGTCCTCCTCCTTTGAAAAAAATGAAGCGTTGCGAATAAGCTTCTGCAGCACTTTTGCTGCAGGCTCAAAAGGTCGCGCTTCCATAAGCGCAGAACGTGCTTTCTCGCAATAAATTTCAGTCACAATCGCTGTCATCCACTTTGCTCCTGTTGCACTCAGCTGTGTTTGAATTGCACGTCGACTTTTGAGAGAAGATTTTGCATCTTGAAGCGACGTCAAAAAAATTTGCTTTTCCACTCCCTTCAAACGCTCGAGACAAAAAGCGATTGGAAAGGTTCTCGTGCCATTGGAGATATCCTTACTCTGTTGAGATTCAAAAAGATCATAACAATCTGACGAAAGTTGACCCGCAACACCAAGAGCCCTGGCGTATGCCATATAATGTTCAACACATTCTGGATGAGCATTTGCCGTATGTGCTGCAAGGGCTGCAAACATCGCTAATTCCTCGCCACTCTTTTTCATGACACTTAACTCAACTGCGTTCGTCGATACTTTACTCTTGTTCACAGATGCAATGTCTTGTTGCTGTCCATCGCTCATGATGAGGAGCCCACGCGCAATCGTTTCATGCATGAGATTTTTCTGCTCATGCGAAAGAGAGAGTTTTGCAAGAAGAAGGTGAGGAAACGTGCTGACAAGTGTTGTTCCTAATATCAATCCTTCTTGAGGAGTTAATTTTCCCTCGTGTTGCAAATCTCCATCCGCAAGATCATCGAGGATATCGATTCCCAAATAGAGTATTGACGTGAGAACTGGAAGCAAGATGGGAACTTTTTTTGCGGTAATCCCCTCATAGACAGCCGATGGAAGCGAAATAAAGAAAAGTTCACTCTCTTCCGAAACGTAGGTTTGAAGACGTTCAACAGCATATGCAAAAAGCCGTCGCTGTTCAGAAGATTGCGACCAGGAAGAGAGTTCATCTTGAAGACGTGACAGAACTTCAGATGTTTCCGAAGACTTCAATCACTTTCCTCCCGTTGTTGTTTTCAAAATTGCACCCGTATTTGTCGCTGTATTTCCGCAAGCTGCGTATCCAACAAGATCACTCACCATTTCGATTTTTTGCACAATGTAGGTTGTATTGCTCGTTTGAGCCGTCCATGTTGTGCCAGAGTTTTCAGAATAAAGAATGGTTCCATTGAATCCACCAGCCCAAATCTTCTCACTACGAACATCCAGCGCAGAAATATCTTCGGTCGTTCCTGTTGTCAGCACGGTCCAGGTGGCAGCAGCATCTGTCGTTTTTGCAATGAGTCCACCCTCTCCTCCGATATAGCACGTATTCACATCTGAACAGGAAACTTCATGCAGATCACAACTATCGGGATCTGAATTGGGACAGGTGAACGTACTTGAAATATTTGTCCACGTTGTTCCTCCATCAGTCGTTTCAAGAATTGCCGCGCGATTTCCGACAGCATAGCCATTTGAGGTATCGGCAAAAAAGATACGATTGATTTCGTCATTTGTTCCTGTTGTTTGAGTATCATAGACTGTCGTCCATGTGCTTCCACTATTGGTGGTTTTCAGAATAAAACTGACATTGCCACTATAACCTCCGGCAGCATAACCGGTATTTTCATCGAAAAAGAAAAGAGAATTCACACGATCAAGTGTTGTTAAACTTCGATTGGGAAATGCAGTCACCGTATTGAATTGAGAACTCCAACTCGTGCCACCGGTTGTCGTGACCCAGATCGATGCTCCTAAATTAACGGAATCCTGTCCGCCAATCCAGACATGTGTGGTAGTAACAGGAGCAACTGCCCGGAGCCGTGAAGCAGAGAGTGTTGAAAAATCGAGACGAGTTGAAGTAGTGCCACTATCAGTTGATTTGAGCACTTCGCCCAAACTTCCAACTGCCCAACCATTCGTCGTATCGGAATCGACAATCGCAATATCAAAATCACCAGAAGATGATCCTTGCGTCACTCCACCTGTTGCAATGAGACCACTTTGATCGGTGCCGATAAAATCGGTCCCGTCAATGACCGTACCACTGGATGTCACTACATCCCAAGCAGAGGCTGTACTCGTTGTCGTAGAACTCGTGCTTGTTGTTGAACTTGAGCCGCAGGCGAAAATGAAAAAACAGATAGAAAAAAGAAGACAAGATCGAACAACTGGCATCATCCCCCCTGCTGTTGTTTTTATGTGTTTAGCTCTTTTTGGTAGAGATGACAAGGTTTTCGTACCCGTTGTCATTCTGAACGGAGTGAAGAATCTCGTTGAGATCTTCATGGGATCCTTCCCCGCTAAGAATCGTGGCGGGTCAGGATGACATCAAGAATGATTTTGCAACAGAACCTAGATTCGATTCTCTTTTGTCTCTTCAATCAATTTTCCTAAAAACTTCTCATAGTCCGTGCCACCAGTGGCAATAGGACCGCGACCTTTCTTTTTGATGTACTGAATCGCTGCTTCCAGATGCAACATTCGAAATGCGGCAAGAGCGTCATGAGCTTCGTTAAAAGCTTTCCGAATATTTGCGTCAGTTTTATTTTTTGTGGCATAGGCGCGTAGTGAAGGACCAGCTTCGATCGCGAGAATCCATTCACGTTCGCGTGGAGCACGATAATCTTTGAGCTCTGTTAAGTGATCAATCAACTCACTCGGCTGATGATGTACGCCGAGCACACAATCAAATGAAATAATAGACGGCGACTCAGCGCCTGTCTCCCCCTTCAATCGTTCAAAATGTCCAACACCTTCATAGGTAATATCTTGAAAGTAAAAGATCCAAGGACGAACATGTTTGAAATAGACTTCAGGACTACAGACACTCGGAATGGTTTTGAATGTCTCTCCCATATCGAGCAATGCATGGTGCATGCTGTTCAAAGCATTGATAAAACCCTCTTTGTTCTCATTTACCACCGCAAGTTGCGCTGCCGGAATTGCACGGAGCCCAGGCGCGGCTTTGGCCTCGATTTCAACGTGCGGCAAGATGAAACCATATTCGTCACGCGTATAAGGTGGAATCGTAAAATGTTGAATGAGTTTTAAATTCTCAAAACGGATCGGTTTTTTTTGATCAACACGAGTCCAATTCTGCGTTGCATACATATTGTAAGCAAGAATTGGTTGCATATTGAGTTTCTTGCCAAGCTTTACAAAAGGAATTGCAAGTCCTTGCGGCATATTTTTCGCATGTGGAGCATCGATGTCATTGACACAATCAGCCCAAGCATACGCACTCGTAAGAAAACAGAGGTGACGAAATGCCACAAGCGCTGCTTCATGATTCATTTTTTCAACTGGCAACACCGGGATTTTTTCAAGCTTCGCACGAATCGTCCCATCATAGAGCATCTGCGGAAGTTCAGCCGCAAGGTCATCATAAAGCGCAAACTCTTCGTTGCCTTTCGGAAGTTTTGGAAGTGGGTCTGGGTACGGTAGAAATCCTCGATCTTCACGAACAAGATCGTTGTCGATAAATTGAAGTGCTGGAACTTGCTGTGTCATCACACCCTCCTTTTGATAAAGTGAAAGACTCTATGCCAAAGGAAGGAGAAAAGGTCCAGTATTGAGATTGATTTTTTAGGGCATCACAAACGTTTCGAAGCTTAACCAAAAAAGTGGCTCTTGCGAAAGAGCCTTGGCAAACGATTGGTTCTGAACTGCAATATCGCGGTCATTGCCAGAGACATAAGCGGTGGTAGGAGAAAGAAACTTGCGAAACGTGTTGGTTCTTGAAACTACATGATCTCTATAATTCTCAAACTCTTCTTCAGGTTGCTGTAATACTTCTTTTGAAAGCGAAGCTTTGTAAATGCCAGTTCCTGTCACGATACGATGATCAAAGGTAACGTTAAAACCCACTTCAGAAATAATTCTCGCATCGTCAAAGGCTTGATTGACGTCCTCTGGAGATGGTGTTTCAACTTTAGCTCTTGAAGCAAGAGAAACCGATTTTTGAGGATGAATATGATAAACAGAAATTTGTGTCTCGAAGCCATCTTGAAACAAAAGCAAAATATCTAATAGTATTTCGTTTTCATATTCTGCCCTTGTTTTTCTTTCTTCGGTTCCGATTTCATACCAATTTGTAACTTTTTGACCAACAGCATTTGTCCCTTCAATATAGATCCATATCTCTTCCACCTCACTTGAACGCGCAAGCGCCACAAGCTGCTCTTCTCCGGCACGACGGTTCATCGCCACGACCTCGTGCTCGGAGGACGTATTGACACGAAGTGCTGTTTTTACGAGATATTGTGAGACACTTGGGGTTGACACAGCGCACGCTCCTCACCGTTATTATCGGCTCAGAGCATGCTCATGTTGTGCACTTGGCACAAAAAAAACATCATTTTATTTCTTGTGCCCGGGGCCGGACTCGAACCGGCAAGGGGATATACTCCCCGAAGGATTTTAAGTCCTTTGCGTTTACCGATTTCGCCACCCGGGCATACGAAATTTCCAACAATCAGCCATATCAAAAAAAACTCGATGGGGATTCTTAAGGGGAGAGCAATATCTCCCCTTAAGGTAAAGCGATTGCGAATTTACTTCGCAATCGCGAATTGAGGCGGCGACCGGGTTCGAACCGGTGAATAACGGTTTTGCAGACCGTCGCCTTACCACTTGGCTACGCCGCCGAATAATTTTGAGGGACTACCATTCACATTCACTTCGGTCAAGAAAACGCTTGAATGTCGATATCCAGGCATGATACGAATAGCACCTATGAAACAATTTTTTCTTTTGCTCTTCATTGCAGGAGGGGGAGCACTTTTTTTTGGTTGCGCTTCTCCCCAAACTGAACACGCCAAAACAGGGAATGGTCTTTCCTGGACGGTTGAAGAGCTGACAGAAAAAGCAAAAGAAGCTTCGTCAAGCGCTCAACATGCAACAGAAGCTTCCGAGATCAAAAATTTTGCACAACGTGGCCGTGAGTTTGCAGAAAAATGTATTGAACGCGCTCCAGAAGAAGCAGCCTGTTATTACTATCGCGCCACTCATGTTGGTCTCTATTATAAAGCTCACATCTTTGGATATCAGGACGGTGTCAAACAGATGATCAGCGACTGTGAACGGGCCATCTCCATTGATCCCTCTTATGATTATGCCGGGTGCCATCGTCTTTTAGGCCAGCTCTACACCAATCTTCCCAAAACCACGGCGCGCTCTAATGGAATCATTCGCGATCTTTCCAAAGCAGAACAGCATCTTCGTGAAGCGCTGCGCATTGCTCCGGAATATCCTGAAAACCATCTCGCTCTCTCCGAAAACCTGCTTGCCCAAGGCAATGTCGCAGCATCCCTTGATGCACTGGTTCGTGCAAAAAAGTTAGCGCCGCAATGGAAGCTTGATACTTCATTTCGTTTGTGGGAGATGACGGCACATGAGCTCGAAAAAAAGATCGCGCAGGTTACCCAATAAAAGGAGTTTTCTATGGCAAGTCTGAACAAAGTTATTCTCATCGGCAATTTAGGACAAGATCCTGAAAAAAAAGTGACTGGAAGCGGCCAAACCGTGGTTCATTTTAGTGTCGCTACTTCGGAGCGCTGGAACGATAAAAGTGGACAGAAACAAGAGAAAACCGAGTGGCATCGTATTGTGGTTTGGGGACAGCAAGCTGAAAATTGCGCGCAATATCTTGCAAAAGGTCGTCAAGCTTACATCGAAGGACGACTTCAAACTCGTCAATGGGAAGATAAAGAAGGCAACAAGCGTTACACGACAGAAGTCGTAGCTCAGCGCGTTCTCTTTTTAGGTGGAAGCAAAGGAGAGTCGCAGGCGTTTGAAGGTGCGACTGCTACAGCTCCATCGATGCCTTCTTTTGATGCTGATGCTGTGCACGATGATGTGCCGTTTTAAAAAAACCAATTTCAAAACTGACAAATGATTCGGGTGGCACCGACGGTGTATCCCAGGGGTGCCCCACCCACGGTTTATGGGTGGGGAGGTGGAACGCCGGAGGTGACAGGACCCGTAACAATTAAATGTTTTGAAATTGGTTTTTTATTATTACTTACCAAACAATGACGCAGTTCTTATCCCAATCGAAGCAAAGAGCGTGAAATCGACTGACGGGCCGTGTCCGGTAATGTCCTCAGCAAAACCAAATTGCCAAATAAAATCTTGTTTTCCCAAAAGTTCTTTGTGATCACCTTTCAACCCAACAATAAGATCGAGGGGAACACCGCCCCATTGATCGCTTAAGCTCTTGAGTAATGGCGAACCGCCTTGCAACTGAGCGATTACTGACCAGTCTTTGTAAAGATTGATGTCTCCGGCGACCATAAACTGAAATGAGACTTCGTACATATAATCTTCAATCTTCGAATTGCCAGGAGTGATGTAGGGTCCCGCATTGGCATAGAGATGAAATCGATTTCCCAGTTTTTTCTCAAGCGCAACTCCAAGACCAAAATCAGGACTGCCACTGCTCAGCCCACGTTTTTGTTGACCGGTTGGAATCTTAAAATCCAAAAACCACGCAAGGGCTAACGCCCTTTTCTGGGTTTCTTGAAATTGGTGTTTAAGATGCAATGTCACATCTCCCACTCCCCATCCAAGATCAGGATAGTTGATGCGATCGACACCATACGAAGTCAGTCGATAGGAAAAGCGACCGTTATTGACCGTTTCTCTCCCACCGCGCGGGAAATGAAAGAGACTATGATAGTCCTCGATAAAGGAATCGAGAAAACCGCCATCAAAACGATAGAAAGGGAGTTCGGCCCCTACTTCAAAACCCTTTCCAAGTCCGAGCTGAGCAATAATTGCTGTTCGCAACAACTCCATATCAAGATCAGCGTCACTATGCTCAGCAACTGCTTCTTCAAACAGATTTGAAAACGCAACGTCAGTGCGTAACTCCAACTTCCCCTGCGGAAGTGCAACTGGACGCATGGGAGTGAGACCTAAGTTTTGAAGATAGATCGGATGCTGGATGCGATTCGTCAGTGGCCCGAGCGCGGGAAAGTCATTGGCAAAGCCAATACGTGGAAGAAGAAAAAATACCCCGAAAATAAAAATTCGTTTCATAAATAAGAAGTCATTTCAAAAGTTCATTTGTTACGGGTCCTGCCGCCTGCGGCATTCCGTAAGCTCCGCTTATATGCGGAAGCTTCCGAAATAGCCTCCGGCGTCACCCGAATCATTATCTCTTTTGAAATGACTTCTTATTCAAGAGTATGCAGATACCTTTCCGCATCAATAGCTGCCATGCAGCCGGTGCCACACGCGGTGACTGCTTGACGATAGACGTGGTCTTGGACATCACCTGCTGCGAAGACTCCGGGGACACTCGTTTCCATCGAAGATTTTTTCGTCACGATATATCCGTTCGGCTCAAGTTCAAGCTGACCGCGAAAAACATCCGTATTTGGCTGATGGCCAATCGCAATAAAAACTCCTCCACATGAAATCTCCGAAACTTTTCCTGTTTTGAGATTTTTCATGCGAACGCCGGTGACTTTATCCGCTTTGACATCGAGAATTTCTTCAACAGCAGAATCCCACACAAAATCGATTTTCGGATTTTCAAAAGCTTTCTTTTGCATTGCTTTTGATGCACGGAGTTCATCGCGACGATGAACAATGGTGACCTTGCTTGCAAATTTCGTGAGATAGGTTGCCTCTTCAAGAGCTGTATCTCCCCCACCCACGACCACCAAATCCTGACCTTTAAAGAAAAAACCGTCACATGTCGCACACGCAGAAACTCCTTTGCCCATAAGCTTCATCTCCGCGGGAAGCCCAAGCAACTTGGCACTCGCACCGGTTGCTACAATGATGGTGTGAGATTCGTATACATTTTTTCCATCGACTTCGACCTTGAATGGTCGTTTTGAAAAGTCGACTTTGGTCACCGTCCCGTTCACAAATTTCGTCTCAAACCGTGCTGCTTGTTTGCGCATGGCGTCCATCAGCTCAGGACCGAGAATCGGATTTTCAAAACCGGGATAATTTTCAACGTCACTGGTAATCATGAGCTGACCACCGGGTTGCGTTCCATCAATAATAAGCGGCAGAAGATCAGCGCGGGCTGCATAAATAGCAGCCGTGAGTCCCGCACCGCCTGAGCCAAGAATAATCACTTTGTGAACCATGGATACCTCCTGAAGAAACACGCACATTTGCGGATTCAACATAAAAGGTCAACGCCACTTATTCAAACACATTATTTAGGTGCCGTGCACTTAACTGGGAAAATTCTGATCTCTATTGCTTCAATCACCATTTTGGGGATAAAGGTGAGGAGGATCAAAAGCCGTTATTGTTCGCAACTTTTTTTCGAGAGCAACGATAATAAAAACGTCAGTGATACTGTAAAGGAATCTTATGGGATTCAGAGTCAAACCCGAAATTCGTGACATTTTAAGTCGCCACGATTGTAGTAATCTTCAAGGTTACGAACAACTCGCATGTAACATGCAACGTGAAGTTGAAAAATGCGCCAAGCTGACAAGGAATGATGGAAATCTGCTTGCTCGCTTGGAGGAAGATGGGAAGTTATGGGTCAGTCGTCAAAATTGGTATCTCTACACGACGCTTACCAGAGCTGGCATTGGCGGTTCTGTAGACTGTATCAATGACGGAGAAAAATTTCTCGTAGCGGCAAATGTTTCCTCTTTTTCGTTTGTGCCCAATTCAGATGGGCGCTTTGGTTTACAATATCACACACATCCTTTTTCAACAGAATACTATTTCACACCTGATGAACTTGAAACACGTCTCCAACCTCTTTCACGTCGAATTGCACAACAAGTTTCGCAGCTTGTTACAATTTTTTTGAATACTGGCCAGTAGGATAACGAAAAAAATCTGTTTTCATTTAAACTGAAGCGTTTTCGTACAAAATGTAAAAAAACGCTCCACTTTTATTTTTACGATCATTGAAATTTAACCGTTTTCTTTGGCATCACTTTTGCTTTGCATCATTTATATGCTTGCTCAAGTTTACGCCGCTGCACTCGTGGGAATCGAAACGCAACTCGTCGAAGTGGAAGTCGACGTTCAAATGCAAGGCCTTCCTGGTTGGAGCATGGTCGGTCTCCTTGAAACCGCGGTCAAAGAAGCGCGCGATCGCGTGTTGCCAGCGCTTCGAAATTCTGGATATAAACTTCTCAATCGTCGCACCATTGTAAATCTCGCTCCAGGAAATGTGAAAAAAAGTGGAGCTCATTTTGATCTCCCCATCGCCATCGGCATGCTCACGGCCTGGAATATTTGCAAACCTCATCCAGACAAACGCTATCTTCTGGCTGGCGAATTATCGCTGACGGGAGAACTTCTTCCCATTAATGGCGCGCTTCTCATGGCTATTGCTGCGCGGGCTCATCAACTCACGGGCATTATTCTTCCGGTTCAAAATGAAGAAGAGGCAAAACTTGTCACTTCAACAGAAGTTGTTGGATTTTCAACATTGACCGAAGTCGTTCAATTTCTCAATGGAGAGTTTGTTCCCACAAAACAGATGCCTCCAAAAAAACAAAAACGAACTGCGCCGCCACTTAATTTTGGAGAAGTGCGCGGTCAGCCGATCGCGAAACGCGCGCTCGAAATTGCTGCTGCGGGCGGACACAACATTTTGATGGTCGGAACACCTGGCTCTGGAAAGACAATGCTTGCAGAGAGATTACCCACAATTCTTCCTCCACTGACTTCTGAAGAAAAATTGGAAACGATGAAGGTCTTAAGTCTGCATGGACTTCTTCACGATACGATTCTTTCTGACGAACGCCCTTTTCGTGCTCCGCATCATTCTGCTTCGTATGCAGGGCTTATCGGCGGCGGTGGAGGGATACCGAAACTTGGAGAAATTTCGCTCGCACACAATGGCGTTCTGTTTATGGATGAGCTTGCTGAGTTCAATCGTAATGTCTTGGAAGTTCTGCGTCAGCCACTCGAGTCTGGTCTCGTCCGTCTTGTTCGCACTGGAGCGAGCGTCACCTATCCTGCTCGCTTTATGTTGGTGGCTGCGATGAATCCGTGTCCTTGCGGATATTATGGTCATCCAAAACGTGCGTGTATTTGTAATATGCATCGTATTCAGCATTATCGACGAAAAGTTTCAGGACCACTGATTGATCGAATCGACATTCACATTGAAGTCGAACCAGTTCCTCATAAAGATCTGATGGGAGATAAACCGACAGAAACATCTGAGATGATTAAACAGCGAGTCCTCGCAGCACGAAAAATTCAAGAAGCACGCTACGATTCACGCATTGGTTGTAATGCTCAACTCCATGCTCGTGATTTAAAAAAATTCTGTCCTTTTAAAGGAAATGCAGAATCGCTTCTCGAAAAAGCGACCGAGAAAATGCACCTCTCAGCTCGCTCAACCCATCGCGTATTGAAAATTGCCCGAACCATCGCCGACCTCGAATCCTCCGACGCCCTCGGCCCACCTCATATCGCCGAAGCACTGCAGTATAGGCCTACGGATGATGTGCATTAAGTGCCGTGCACTTAATTGAGAAAAAAGAGGCTTATAATGCCCCGCTACCCCATAATTCATATTCCCGACGGAATTTATTCAGTAACCAGCAAATGCAACAATAATGAATTTCTCTTTGACGCTGAAGAGAAGTTTCAATTGTATTTACATCATCTCCTAGAATGTAAACGCAAATTGAATTTCATTATCTATGATCTCTGTTGTATGTCGAACCATGTGCATGAACTTTATCGTGTCACCCGTGGAATTACGATTGCGGATATTCTTCACACCGTTCGTGGACATTTTTCTCAAAAATTTAATACTCGTTTTGGGCGAAGCGGACATTTTTGGAAAAGCAAACCTTACTATCGTATTGTTGAAGACGAGCAATATGCATTTCATCTCATGAATTATTTTCACTTAAATCCTGTAAAGGCCGGCCTTGTTGATAAACCTGAAAATTGGCCTTATTCAGGATATC
This sequence comes from Deltaproteobacteria bacterium RIFCSPHIGHO2_02_FULL_44_16, assembly GCA_001798185.1. Classification (NCBI taxonomy): domain Bacteria; class Deltaproteobacteria; species Deltaproteobacteria bacterium RIFCSPHIGHO2_02_FULL_44_16. The sequence continues at coordinate 112,658 of MGRM01000012.1, forward strand.
GCTTTCATATGCTCGGGGACCGAAAAGGACTTATGGGGAGACTACTTAATCAAATTCCTGGAACTTCGAAATCCACAACATCAGTCGATTCTGAAAACTTGTATTTGAACAAGTTACTTCAACGACGTCGATTACGATTTATTGGAACAGAAGAGTTTATAAACAGCATGCAGACAAGATATAAACGAGATAGCGAGAAATAAGTGCCGTGCACTTAAATGAAAAAATTCTCGCTTTAAATGCATTTTTCTTCCAAATAAGTGCACGGCACTTAAGTAAAGTTGACACCGTTCTTCATATCAGCACAAATCTCTCCCATGCCAATAACCTTGATCACAGGCCCGGTAGGCTCAGGGAGAACCACTCTTCTTTTTGAAAAACTTTCGGATGCGCTTGCCAAAGGGAAAGCGGTTTACATTGCCCCCAATGAAACACTGGCAACTGAGCTTCGTACGGCGTTTCTTTCCTTTCTTGAAGAGAGTGGAAAGCGCGCAGCGCTCGTGGGCGACATTTTTCTCTCTCTTCGCAGCTTTGTTTATCGTCTGACACAAAAAACACCGACGATGACTTCATTTCAGCAAACTCTTCTCTGTTTTGAGCTTCTTCAATCACAACAGCTCCGCTATTTCGATCCTCATCACATTTCATTTCAAATCGCTCGAGATGCAGCGAGCAGCATTCATACACTAAAGAAAAACGGAATTTCTCCGGAGCAACTTGAAGTCCTTCTCGAAACTCGTGGTTCATTACAGGAGTACGACCTCCTCACTCTTTTTAAACGTTATGAAACAAAACGAGAGGACCTTCATCTTCTCGACGAAGGTGATCTTTTTCAAAGGGCTTGCAGCCTTTCATATACAGGAGAGATATTTGTCGATGAATTTACTCATCTTCAACCAGGCGAACGGACTCTTTTCCAAAACCTTGCAGCGCAGACACACATGCATCTCACGCTTCCCGAAGCTGATGATGAGCATCAACCTTTTGCCTCTTTTTTGAAAAAATCAATCAGTACCCTTCAACCACTCACTCACACACATCAACAATTACCAAAAAAAAATCATGAAATGGCGCAAACCACGCTTCTTTCGTTACGTTCTTCTTTAGATGAAACACGATTTTGTCTTCAACAACTCCTTGGGACTGAGGATGAATCTTTTTCACCTGCCATGATCGTCACTCGGCAGCGATCTGCTTTTCCAAAAATCTTATTTCAAGAATGGAAAAACGTGCAAAACCCAGAAAGAGCGCCAGCTCCGGTTTCTCGAATCTTTTCCGAAATCCTTCAGATTTCGTTACCAGAAGAGGCTTCACTGCTTACGTTTGCGGAACAACTTCGTAAATCATTGCAACCCACGCACAGCGATCCTTCTCTGCATCTTCGTTTCTTACATCTTCTTCAGACTCTCTCTGCACAAGCACATCTCCTTCAATTGAAAACATTTTCGCGAACCGAATTTTATGAAATCATTCAATTTCATTTGGAACAAGAGAACATCCATCAACCACAACTCCCCTTCGAGACACGGAGTTTTGAAAGAAGTATTTCACAACCACACCCGAGAATCATCATTCCTGAAATGAACGAAGGGAATATTCCTTTTCTTGCTCCGGAACATTTTTTCTTCTCAGACCAGCTCGACTTCTCAGCCTCTCCAAACCCTCTGTTAGATGAAATTTTTCCTGCAGCAGATCAACTATTAGCACTGGATGCTTTTCGATTTTATACGTTTCTCACGAAAGCTACCGAAGAAGTTGTGCTGACCTTTTCTCTTCTCGATCACAAAGGGCAGGAAACAATCCCGTCCTCTTTTGTCAAAAACTTTGGTCCCCCACTGCCCATAGAATCTCAGGTTTTTTCACCTGAAGCTCTGCAGACCCTCGGAACAGAGGCGCTTCTTCAGCGCATCACTATTGAGCAAGAGCGAAGAGCGATGCGAAAAGATCATCTCTCCTACCACGGTCTTATTCAAGACCCGGAAGCGCGAAAGCTCCTCAAAGAGCGCTTTACTCAGGAATGTTTCAGTCCCTCTCGTCTTGAAACCTACGCTGAGTGTCCGATGCGTTTCTTTTTTGAAAAAGTTTTAGGACTCAAACCTGAAGAAGAGATCACTCCTGAAGTTCAACCCAAAGACCGAGGAACTATTATTCATGCTCTTCTAGAATGCTTTTATCGCGACTATCGCAATCTTTTTTCAGCGGCGCTTACTGATGCTTCAAAAGAGAAAGAGATCTCAGCACTTCTCGATCAACTTCTGGATGAAGTTTTTCTTCAGCACGATCATCTCTTGCAACAAAGCGCTCCGGCGCTTCGCCCCTTTGAACGAAAAGCTATTCGAAAAGTGATTGAAAAAACACTTTTCCTCGAACTTGAAACAGCCCGCGCTCTCTCAACTCCTCTCTTGCCTTCACACTGTGAGTGGATTTTTGGAACAGAACACGTAAAACCACTTTCGCTTTCTCTCGAAAATGATGATGACATTTTGATTCAAGGACGTGTCGATCGTATCGATGTGTCGCACGATGGTTCTTCTTTTCTCATTGTCGATTACAAAACCGGAAAATCGATTGAAAGCATTCGAAAAAAAATTGAAGATGGGCTTCATCTTCAAATTCCACTGTATATTGCCGCAGTCCAAAAACTTCTTCTTCCACACGCTTCCGCTCTTGGCGGACTTCTGTTTGCGGTCATGAAAGGTGAAAAGACCTCAGGCATGTTGAAAAAAGAACATAACGAAAAAAGTTTTTCCCTTTCATCTCGTTCGCGCGCGTTGATTTCGGAAGAAGAGTGGGAAGATCTTTTAGAGACAAGTTTCAAATATACCCGTGACTATGTCACCGCGATACGAAATGGAAATTTTTCACATCTGACATCTGAGCCGTGCAAGTACTGTACATTCGCACAAGCGTGTCGCAGAGGAACGTCATGAATCAGCAGGTTTTTACAGAAGCGCAAAGTCAAGCCATCCAGAAAGATGGCTCCATTGCGGTTTTGGCAGGAGCTGGATCTGGAAAAACAAGAGTTCTCATTGAACGATGCAAGCGACTTCTTTTTGAAAAGAATATTTCGTTCGATCGTTTTCTGATCATGACCTTTACGGAAAAAGCAGCCGGAGAACTGAAAGAGCGCCTTCGTCCTCTCCTCTCTCCCCAAGATATCCCTTTACTTGAACGAGCATGGATCGGAACTTTTCATAGCTTTTGCGCACGCGTGCTGCGACTTCATGCCCCTCTTTTAAAACTCGACCCCTCTTTTCACATCCTCGAGGAAAATCGCGCAGACTTCATGATTCATCAACTTATTGATCAAACGCTTTTTTCTTCTCTGGAACATAAACAGCCTGAAGCTCTTCTTCTGATGGAATGTTTTGGATACCGCAATACAGTGCAGCTTCTCGAAGAGCTCATGGGATTTCGATGGCATGTCACTCGTTATCTTTCTCAGGGCCAAGATGACGTGATCAGAGCCTGTTTTACTCTTTTTCAAGCTGTGGAGAAAAAATTCCAGCAACAGCTTCAAAAAGAGAGAAGCCTCGATTTTCAGGAACTCGAGCGTTACACGCTCACACTTTTTCAAGAGCATCCTTCCATATTACGCGAATATCAAAAACGATTTCTCCATCTTTTGGTAGATGAATTTCAGGACACCAATGACCTTCAAACAGAACTGATCACCCTTCTTTTTCATCCCAAGATAAATCATCTTTTTATTGTCGGCGATCCTCGCCAATCCATTTACCGATTTCGAGGTGCCAATCTCACTTCATTTTTTACGATGATCTCTCGTATTCGCGAAAGTGGAGGAGAACTGATTGCGTTATCAGAGAATTTCAGAACACGACCACATATTATAGATTTAATCAATATCACCGCCCGTCCACTTGAAGAAAATCTCTCGCTTCATGCTGACCTCCGTCCCTTTCGAAAAGAGCGAGATCAAAAAGATATCACCCTTCTTCAGTGTCATACGTCAGAAAGTTCAATAGCAGAGAGACGTCATAAAGAAGCAACGTGCATTGCAGCACATATTCGTGAACTCGTTGACGTCGAACATATTCCTTACGGAAATATAGTCTGTCTCTTTCAGGCGATGACCAGTATCGATATTTACGAGCAAGCATTTCAACAACATCAGATTCCCTATCGTATTCATGGAAGCCGGCATTTCTTAGGAAGTAGTGAAATTCAGGATCTCCTTTGCACTCTTCTTTTTGCGGCCAACCCAAAAAATGATACTGCCCTCATGGGACTTGTTCGCTCGCCTCTTTTGGGACTTTCTGATGATGAATGTGTTTTGCTTTCCGGAAAAGAAGGAAAAGATTTTCGAAAAAATATTTTACATCACGCTCACGCAGGTCCTTTTTTAAAAAAACTCTCCTCCCTTCAAAAAAGCATGCTCCCTTCGGAAATTCTTTCGTGGGTTTTACAAACAACGGGATATGAGTGGATCTGCGCACAGCTCGATCCTTCAGGAAAAAAACGGGCTCATCTTGAACAATTTCTCACGTTATTACGATCTCTCGAAACAGAATCTTTTCTTTCTCTTCCTGCATGCGTCGATTATCTTCAGGATCTTTGCGAACGAGAAGCTCGCTTTGGAGATGCGCCTGCGTCTGCAGACAGTAGCAATGTTGTTCATTGCATGAGTGTGCACGCGGCGAAGGGACTTGAATTTCCGATCGTCATTTTGCCCGATCTCATTCGTCGCGCATCTCTCTCCACGAAGCCGTGGTGTTTTATTCGAAACCGAGGACTTGGACTCAAATTACACAATCCCGATTCCCCTTTTGACTCACTTGTCGCAACCAAAAGCTATGAAGAGCTTCACTCGCTGAATAACAAAGAAGAAGAACAAGAATCTCGTCGTTTGTTGTATGTGGCCATGACCCGCGCAAAAGATCGATTGATCCTTCCGATCCACCAAGATGAAAAAATTCGCGGAGAGTGGCATGGTTGGCTTCTTCCAGCACTGAAGCAAATATCTGCTTTTACGGTAAACACTCAGCTCCCAGAAAACGAAGAAAAAACTTTCTCACGTGAAAAAGTTGAATTACCTCTGACATATAAAGTACCAAAAAACACTTCACGTTTTCTCCATCAATCTCCCATCATCAGTGTTTCTGAAATTGAAACATACGACCGTTCTCCTGAAGAATATGAGCAAAAATATATTTTCGGTTTTTCTCCTGAACTCACACTCCCAAATTCAGAAACTCTCTCTCCTACTCTTTATGGATCTCTTCTCCATGAAGCGCTCGAAATACTTTCGCACTCTTCCACCGACTCGATTGCGACAGCTTTGACAGATGCATGTCACTCACACCATCTCATCCCCGAGGCCTCATGGATGAGCTCACTGACAACAACACTTGAACCGTTTATGACGACTTTCGGTACACAGTTTTGCGAAGGAGAACATGAACTGCGCTTTGATTGGAAACGAAAGGACAGTATCATCACCGGAAAAGTCGATTGGCTCCGACCAAAAAACGGAGGATATGAAATCATTGATTTTAAAACAGACCGAACTTTCAACGGATCAATTGAGGAACATGCAAAAATGTATGATCTTCAAATGATGATCTATGCACTTGCATTAGAAGAAGGCCTTGGACTTTCCATTCTTGAAACAACGCTTTATTTTCTGGAAACAGGAAAAACCATTTCAACACCGATGACAGTTCAACGAAAAAAAGAGGGAAAAAAACGCCTTGCAGCGATTCTTAAAAAAATGTGCGGTGAATTTATATCTTAGGACCATCTGAAAAACTTCAAAAATGTCATTCCCGCGCAGGCGGGAATCCAGTATTGTCAGTAACTTCTGGATCCCTGCCTTCGCAGGGATGACAACATCAACAGTAAGTCAGAATTTTTTAGAGATTCCGTTATTCGGCGTAACCGCGTTCGACGCGTTCCAGTTCTTCTTTGCAACGAATGCACATTTCAGCAACTGGACGCGCTTCAAGACGTTTCACATCGATCTCTTCTTCACAACGTTCACAGACGCCGTATGTTCCGAGTTCGATTTTTTGAATGGCTTTATCGATTTTTTTGAGTAAGACCAATTCACGATCACGAAGTCGCAAATTCATTGATTGGTCAGCTTCAGTGGCAGCAAGGTCGACTTCGTCAGGAAGATCGGCCTGCTCAACCCCAAGACCTGCTTCACGCGTCAGATCAGCTGTTTGAACCAGTTCCTTACGTCTTTCATCCAAAATCTTTTTAAATCGGTCGATATCACGTTTTTTCATAAACCCTCCCAAAGCGCTGCAGTATTCCCGGATCATTATTTCTTGTCAATAAGGGGCTTGCAGCGCCACTCCTTTTTTTGTTATTTTTCAAGAGTGAAGAAGCCAAAGTTCCTGACGCGACTTGATCATATCCTTGAAACCACCTCTTCCCGCCTCGGTTTACGAAAGAAGATGAAACAATACCATCTCTGGCATCAATGGGAATCGATTGTGGGTCCCACCCTCGCTGCGAACACCGAGCCCTCCTCGTGGAGAGGTTCTCTTCTGGTGATCAAAACAAAAAACTCTTCATGGCTTCAGGAACTCTCCTTTATGAAAGCCGAGTTACTTTCCAAAATCCAAGCAGCTTCGCCTCAATATCCTATTCGCGATATTCGTTTTGAAATTGGGACGATATCGACAGGACATTCGCCAATCCAAAAAACTGCAACTTTAACTGCTGAAGAAAAAGAATTTATCGATCAAGTCACTTCAGAGCTTGTCGACACTGAACTTCGCGAAGCAGCAAAACGAGCCATGGAAAAAGGATTTGCGAGGAAAAAGGGATAACTATTGCTCATTAAAGAAAACGTGAGCCACCAGCATGCGATGGGGTCCAACCTTGACGTCGAGACAAAACGCCAACACGTTCGAAAATGCGTTCTCGAACAAGATCCTGGCCAAATCGATCCGGAAAAGAATCGCCACTTAATCTATCAACTGCATCTGTGATTGCTTGTCGTTTTGCTGCGACTTGGCTTCGATATGGTTCTCTCAAATCATCCGCATGGGCATAGCGAAGTGCTCTCATTTCATTGGGGAATTTTTCTCCTAATATCTCCATAATTTGTTTTATTTTTTTGCCAAATTCATTTTTACCAGAAACCAACTTAAGATCCAAATTATCTGCAGCAATTGAAAAAGCACCTTTTGATGGACAAATTTCAGTTTCTTCTCCAGCGACATAATAGAAAAAGCCATCTTGTCGCATTCCCTTTTCATCTACCTCAAAACCAAAACCGGTAATTCGAACCTGAGAAACACCAAACTGAACTAAATCCCCAATGAAAAACTGCGCTGACACCTGCGGTGACATCCCAAAAGAAACACCATAATTTTCTGCTTTGGAATCTGTTCGATCAAAAGCAAATCGCCATCGTCGAGGAAGGCTTGTCGGAAAAGAAGGAGAAAGCGATTGAAGTCGAAACTCTGTTCCATCTTTTTGTAATAATAATGCTAAAAGCGTTACCAAAGTTGAATTACTACCATCAGGACACTTTTCTTGATAAATTCGATCACGAATTCCATCACCATTCAAATCAGGGGTTGAAAGGAGTAAACGCTCAGGATGAGCGCACCCAACCAGATTTCCGACACTTATCATTTCCTCCTTGGTATTTAGAGTTTCTAAAATCAATATTCCAAATAATGTCGAGAATAAATTCGATTGACTGAAAAAGCTTTCTAAAGCATACTTTAGAAAGATTTAGGAGGAAATATGTCCCGAGAAGCCTTTGCCACCAAACTACCGCCAGAACTTGTCAAAACACTTGATGAAGTGTGTGAGCGTTTTGGATTTCGCAAAAACTATATTATTGAAACTGCTCTTCGTGAAAAACTTGAAGATATTCTCGATACCCACGATCTTGATGAATCAGTCAAAGAAGCAACGGGCTTTCATTCCTGGAAAGCCCTCAAAAAAGAATTAAAATTATAATATGCCATATCATGTTGAACTTGAGACAAAGGCACTTAAAGAATTTCGCTCTCTTCCAAAAGAGATTCAACGCAACTTTGCAGATATCATCAAAGATCTCGAACAAAATCCTCGTCCACCAGGAATAAAAAAACTTACAAACTATGAAGGTTATCGTGTACGAAGCGGTACCTATCGGCTTTTATATACTATCGAAGATAAATCTAAACTCGTTCGAATTTATCGGATTGGTCATCGAAGAGAAATTTATCGCTAATCTTTTATTTCCCTTGAAAACACTTGATAAGATCTTCGGCAGGAATCGCTCCCTCACGAATAATGCGCATGGACTCTTCAGCAACATCGACCACGGTCGAACCTCGAGAAGGTTCGTATTCACCGCCATCAATAATACAGGGAATTTTATTTCCAAAATATTTCAGCACATGTTTCGCCGTTAGTGATGGGGGATAATCTGAAGGATTCGCACTTGTCGTGGTAATAGGACGACCAAACGCACGCACAATAGCAGAGGCAATCGGATGAGAAGAGATTCGAATGCCAACTTTTCCGGTATTGGTCACATACGTTTTTGAAATAAGTTTCGACGCTGGAAAAAGAATGGTCAGTGCTCCGGGCCAAAAAGTACGAGCAAGTTTTAAGGCTTGATCAGAGACAGAAGAAGCACACTGACGGAGCATGGCGAGATCTGAAATGAGAATAGAAATGGGCAATCCCACATCGCGCGCTTTGAGTGCATAAATATTTTTGACCGCTTTCTCATTAAAAACATCAGCGCCAAGTCCGTAGATCGTTTCCGTCGGATATGCGATCACTTGTCCATCGCGCAAAAAGGTAACAGCTTGTTCAATGAGTTCTTCTGAAGGTTGTTGAGAATCCACAGTAAGAATGGTGGTCATACTATCGATTGATCTCCCGATCTCGTTCTTCGATCTGATCCGCCATCTTCTTTCGAAATTGTCGTAATTTTTCTTTCAGTGGTTGATCTGAAAGCGCGAGAATTTCAGCTGCAAAAATTCCCGCATTTTTTGCTCCTGCATTTCCAATGCACATCGAGGCAACCGGAATTCCACCAGGCATTTGTGCAGTTGAAAGAAGCGCGTCCAGTCCTTGCAGTGGAGAGGAATCAAGCGGAACACCAATAACCGGAAGAACAGTTTTTGCGGCCACCACACCGGCAAGATGAGCAGCATAGCCAGCTCCAGCGATAATCACCCCGATGCCGCGACCTTCCGCTTCCGCAACAAGTTTAGCTACCTTGTCAGGAGTACGATGCGCTGAAGCAACGTGTTTCTCCGAAGGAATCCCAAACTCCGTCAGTATTTTTTCCGCCTCTTCCATCACCGGCAGATCACTTGCAGATCCCATGAGAATAAGCACTTGTGGTTTAGTCATAGTCATCCTTTCATGAAGACCACCGACTATTGACCATGGACCATTGACTAAAACTAAAAGGTCTATGGTCCGTGGTCCATTGTCTATGGTCAGCGCAGAGCGCGTTGTCCAATATCTTTTCGGTACTGACATCCGTTCCAATGAATTCCTGAAACCGCTTCATACGATTTTTGAAGAGCCACCTGCATATTTGAACCGAGCGCTGTGACCCCGAGCACGCGACCGCCATTCGTGACAATGCGGCCATCCACTTCTGCGGTCCCTGCATGAAAGACAGTGACATCCGGAAGTGAAGCAACGTTCTCGAGACCGGTGATCACATTTCCTCGATCTCCTTTTTCCGGATAGTCTTTAGCCGCCATAACAATGCAGACAGCAGGACGAGCATCCCATTCCAGTTCAAAACGATCGAGTCGTCGAAGCATGGCTGCTTGAATGACATCAATCACATCATTTTTCAGACGCATCAACAGTGGCTGTGCTTCAGGATCGCCAAAACGAACATTGAATTCCAGAAGCTTCGGCTCACCTTGAGCAATCATCAGACCAGCATAGAGAATGCCAGTGAATGGCGTCCCTGCCATCGCCATCCCTCGCAGTGTCGGAAGCATAATCTGCTCCATCACTTTTCGATGTACACTTGGCGTTACAATCGGAGCAGGAGAATAAGCTCCCATACCTCCCGTGTTCGGCCCGCGATCGTGATCGAGAAGTCGCTTATGATCTTGCGATGAAGCTAAGGGGAGAACATGCATCCCATCAGCGATAGCAATAAATGAAGCCTCTTCTCCATCAAGTTTTTCTTCGATCATGACGGTGGTGCCAGCATCTCCAAATACTTTTTGCTTCATCATGAGTTCGACAGCATCCTGAGCTTCCTCTTTTGTTTCACAAACAATGACGCCCTTTCCACTTGCAAGACCATCTGCTTTCACCACACACGGACCATCAATTTTGGAGAGAGAGTGAAGTGCACTTTTAAGATCTGTAAAAATTTCGGCCCGTGCTGTTGGGATTGCATATTTTTGACAGAAGCGTTTTGTAAAAACCTTTGAAGCTTCAAGTTGTGCTGCAAGTTTAGTGGGACCAAAAATATGGAGTCCCCGTTTTTGAAATTCGTCTACAATGCCCAACACTAATGGTCTCTCTGGTCCTACAATGGTGAGATCAACTTTTTTCTCTGCAGCAAAGTTCACAAGTTTTTCAATATTATCAGCGGCAATATCAACACACGTTGCAAGATCAGCAATGCCAGCATTTCCCGGAGCGCAATAAATCTTTTTGATTTTGGGAGACTGCGCTAGTTTCCACACAAGCGCATGCTCTCGTCCGCCACTGCCAATCACCAAAACTTTCATTTCTTCTCCACTATGAGATATGAATTCTTTTTTGTAAATTTTTTGAAACCGCAGTAATCGCCGGAATAAAGGAATTCCTGATCAACAGATAGATCTCATAGGCTTTATCAGCAGAATAAATGTGAACAATTTCATTTCTTTTTTTTACGATAAGAGGGAAAATTTCTTCGCTTTCTTGCGATACCAATCCGATCTTAAAAGCTTCTTTAAAACATTGAAGAGGAGTTGCTGTTTCAACCCCTTCTTCCAGGAGCAATTCTTTTAAAAGTTTCCAAAGAGTTTCATAGGTATATTCGAAACGCTTTGTGACAATTTCAATAATGATCTCTTCTTTATATTGAGCACGAAACGTATCTGAGACCGCTTCATTTAATTTTTCGAAGCTTGCTTTAAAGTCTTCAAAAGATCGCTGCAATTTTTCCCCACGTGCCATATTTCAATCTCCTTTAAGGCTTCTTTCTTGACTTTTTGGTCCACACTCGAAAAATCAACAAGATCGATTTTTTTGAGCATTGGTGTCTCTTGGTTGAGGATCTCTTCAATCTCGACAAATGCAGCTGCTGGTATTTCGCGATGTGCAAAAATTCCAATATCGATATCTGAACTTTTCAGCGCAACTTTTTTTGCCCGTGAACCAAAAAGAAAAACAATACAATCTTCTTCACGAAGCCAGTGAAAAATTGTATTAAGAATAAATGTCTTTTCAAGATCTTTCACTCGACCACCAACATATTCACAAAACCTCCATTAAGCCACGCACATACGCTATTTTAAGAGTGAGGACAAGGAGGAGAATATTACTCAGAAATGCGCGTTACATAAATCGGATTATGCCCACTAGACGCTCCTTTAAAACTAAGAGTTCCATCTACGCCAATGCTCGAAATCTCATAAATTTCTGGTACGCTATCCCTGCTTGTCTGACATCGAACTCTGGTTCCGGGGTATAGCCCGTTTTGCTCGATAGCCTGAAACCTTTCAGCAGTTGAAAAACCATGAGGACCATCAATCCTTCGGAATTCGAATCTATTGCGCGGAACAGGTTTTCTCTTTAAACTTTTCATGAGCGCACAATATCGACCATATGCATGATCAACCTTCAAACGACTCTTGAATTGTTCAATCAAGTTGGAAGCAAGCTCACTTAAAGATTTACTTCCTTTTGCCATCTCGACCGTCGCACGAAGAGAACGTAATAGCGTTGGTCTTTCTTTTAAATATGCACTTCGATCAGCTTGTTCAATAAGTTCATCTGTTGCATCATCTAGCGCTTGCGCAAGGTCATTATCTGTAGGACCAGATTGTCCAGATCCTTCTCCACCATCAACTGATGACATAAAGATGGGAACACTTCCGACAGAAACAATGGCCGCAGTATCAATGGAGATGGCCATTCCACTTGCTGCAGCAGCTTGAACCAAAGCCCCTTGACTTCCTGGAACAAAGGCAGGCATTGGAAAAGTTTCCGCTGGAGTGAGACGCAGTGGAGTTGTTCCACTCAGCGGAGCTCCAGCAGCCGCTACATCGAAGGCAATAAAAAGACCATCACTCACTGCAGCTCCTAACTCAGATTCATTGCGAGCATTTTGCGCCATTTCTACTCGATCAGGGATTGATTTTAAAACTTCGGGAATCATTGCCATTCCCCAGACGGCATAACAGGAAATCATGGAAAAACCATACATAGGACCAAAATCAACACCAAGAGCCACAGAAACAGCATCATCACATTTCTCCCAATGAGAACGAACCCCAGTATCTCTTTCCCAAAAGGCATCGACTGTTCTGGATGAATACCCCAAACCAAATTGATACCAGTTAAAGGAGGGGCTGTAAGCATCAGAGAATTCAGCAATTGATTGAGTTGAGTTGAGTTGAGTTGAGTTGAGTTGAGTTGAAAACAGCTCTTCACTATTGAGGCAACTCGTTACTAAAGGATCACAGCGATCGATATTGGTCATATTTTTCTCCTCTTTGAATTCACCTTATTTTCGTCAAATCAAAATATTATCGGAGTAAGAATCTTTTGGTTGCTCATAAAAGCTTTTTTAGTTTAAAAGCAAACTATCCACAAAAATAACAATCTAATTGACTTATAGTCGTTTGTTTGTCATTATCTAAGTGCATGAAAAAAAGCGAAATGTTACAGGCACTTAAGCTCCTAGATAGTCGACTTCCAAAAAAAGTCACGATGCTTATTGGAGGTGGATCGGCGATGCTTCTGGCTCACGATGTTCCTCTTACAACGGCAGACATTGACGGACTTCCTCTCTCAACTGATCTGAGTCCCGCTGAACTCGACAATATTGTCAAGGACGTTGGCCAAGAATTGAAAATCGGAGGTCAATGGTACAACTCTTATTTCAGCACCTTCACCTACTCTCTTCCCAAGGATTTTCGCGATCGACTCATCACCGTCTATAAAGGAAAAATGCTCCACGCTCTTGCTCTCGGTGCAGAAGATATTCTCATCATGAAATGTTTTGCAGGAAGAGAAAAAGATATCGGGCACGCCAAAGCTTTGATCAAACGTGGCGCTGACACCGACCTGGTGGAACACCAGCTTGATAACCTTCAGGGAAAAGGACTTCCTGGAGCTGAAAATGCTTTGGATTTTCTACATGATTTACTCGATCAACTTGAGGTTTGAATGATCAAAAAAATTCCAACTGATCGACATTTAAGCCGTCTCTATTTTGAACTTCGAAAGCATGGCGCTCATTGTATCGGCGAGAAATATCGGTGGCCATATCGGTTTCGTTCGCTTGAAGAACTTATCGCCTTAGCTTGTGATATGTCACGCTATGATCCACGCTTGATAACTATTCTGGTCAATTTCTTTATCGAACATCGGAATAAACTGAATCCAGCGCAGATTCGCTCTTTTTATTCTGCTATGAAAACAGTTCAAACAATTGCGATCATTTGCGAATTTGTACGTGATGCTGGAGATGACGAACTCAAATATTTCTGCAACTATCTTCAAGCGGGTCTCGCCCCTCTTCCCCTTCAATTCTATTTCTATCATCTTTCATCTCCAGGCGGAGCGATTGCAGAGCGCACTCTTGAAGCATCTCTTACGCAATATAAGCGCTGGGGGTTTCTCGCGCGAGAAGCACCTCGCTTGGAGAGTGACCGTCATGCTTCTCTTGGAAAACTTGATCTAGCTTCCCGTCGCAATATTCTCCGTCGACTTCTTGCGACTCGAAAACAAATTAAAGTTTCAGATTATCTCGAAGCAACGGGTCATATAATCTCACGACAACAAGCTCTCCTCGATCTTTCCAATTCTTCTTTTGCAAAACTCGCAGGCAAAGGTCGCGGCAGCCATTGGATTGCCAAGAAAAATATTCTTCAAGGATTTCTTGGCGACATGGACACGCGAAATGTTCGTGATGAAAATGATCGGTTGTGACCAATAAGTGTCTGACACTTATTGGTCAACCACTCTAATGATGAAAATGCCGTTTACCGGTGAAGACCATGGCGATATTATGTTCATTGGCAGCTTCAATGACTTCATCATCGCGAAGAGAGCCACCGGGTTGGATGATGGCTGTGATCCCTGCTTTTGCTGCAATATCAACACCATCACGAAAAGGAAAAAAGGCATCCGACCCCAGGGACTGCGTCCCTCTTCTGGGTATTTTTTGGGAGTTCAATTTTTTAATTGCTTGTTCAACTGCATCCACTCGACTTGTCTGGCCAGCGCCGATACCAAAGGTTTGATCTTCTGATGCAATCACAATGGCATTAGACTTCACATGTTTACACAGTCTCCATGCAAAGTTAAGAGCTACACCCTCTTCCTGGGATGGTGAACGTTTGGTCACGATTTGATATTGATGAATGTTTTCTTCTCCCACATCTCGATCTTGAACCAGCAAACCACCTGCAACTTTGCGAAGGGTCAATCCTGGAGAAGCTCCTCGTTTTCCTAAACCCTCCACTTCCAGCAAACGAAGATTTTTTTTCTTCGACAAAAGTACTTTTGCTTCATCTGAAAACGATGGCGCCAAAATCACTTCAAAAAAAGTTTCCCCGATCGCCTCTGCAGTCGCTTTATCGAGTTCTCGACTCAGCGCCACAATACCACCAAAAGCCGAAAGCGCATCGGCATCTCGCGCTTTGCAAAATGCATCCGCGAGAGACATTGATGAAACTGAGGCCCCGCAGGGATTTGCGTGCTTGATGATGACAGCAGCAAAAGGAGCATCATTGAAATCTTTGATCACCGAAAGAGCCGCATCAGCATCCATAATATTGTTGTAGGAGAGCTCTTTCCCGTGAAGTTGTCGCGCATTGAAAATGCTTGGCTCAGACAAACTGTCATTCCCGCGAAGGCGGGAATCTCCTGAGATCCCTGCTTTCGCAGGGATGACAACCATATTACTCACATCACGATAGAGCGCAGCTCTCTGATGCGGATTTTCTCCATATCTCAAGGCTTGCGCCTTTTCATAGATAAGTCCTAGCGTTTTGGGGAAATCTGCAACCTTTTCTTCATTCTCAAATCCAGTAAGATAGTTTGCAATCGCTGCATCATACCGAGCCGTCGTTGCAAAAACTTTTTGTGCTAAACGGAACTTCGTTCCTTTCGAAAGTTCTCCCTGATTTTTTTTCATTTCTTCAAGCACCGACACATAATCAGCATGATCCACAATAACCGCAACATCGTGATAATTCTTCGCAGCAGCGCGAAGCATGGTCGGACCACCGATATCGATATGTTCGATGGCGTGAGACAAGGAGCAACCATCAGCAACGGTTTTTTCAAAAGCATAGAGATTGACCACAACAAGATCGATCGTCTCGATCTTTTGTTCTTTCAGTTCCTGCAGATGAATTTTGTTTTGACGAATCGCAAGCAGACCACCATGAATTTTCGGATGAAGTGTTTTCAGTCTTCCATCGAGAATTTCAGGAGAACCGGTGTAATCGGAAACATCTCTCACTACAATTCCAGCATCTCGCAAAACTTTTGCCGTTCCTCCGGTCGAAAGAATTTCAACGCCAAGCGCGGCAAGCTCTTGAGCAAAAGCAACAATGCCGGTTTTGTCGGTAACACTGATAAGAGCACGTTTGATTTTCATAAATTTATAACGTCATCCTGAACGAAGTGAAGGATGACATTTTAGACTTCATTTACCCAATAAGCTGGACCCACCTGTAAATCGTGCAAGTTTTTTAAAGTCATCTTCTACAATTTTAAAGCCTGCTCCGACAAACCAATCGGTTTTTTGCAAAGGATTGAGCATGTCATCAGCGCCGCCAACCACAAAAAAGTTCTTGGTCACATCCACATCACCTAAAAGTTTTAAGTGAACTTTTTCATTCGCAGCAGAGGGAAAGTCAAACGCGGAGAAATGCACCCCAAACGGTCCATGATCATAGTCAAGTCCAAGACCGCCGGTGGATTCAATAATTCCACCTCGAATTTGAAAATCATAAAACTGTTTTGCAAGCTGGACTGAAAAAAGAAGACTGTTGCGATTCGTCGTCGAGGTATCGGTCGTTACATTCGTCGTTGCGCCGCCAACCGTCACACTTGTTTGTTGAAGCACATGCTTGGGAGTTGGATCAGGATCAGAAACCAGATCGATAAGAAGCGCTTTATCGGGGACAGGTCGCAGAGAGAGAGAAATATAATTTTTAAAGTCTTCGGACTCACCAAGAAATTCAGTATGAAAACCGAGTTGCGTTTCTAATTTATTAAATCCTCCGAGTGTTTCATTCAAACCATCCAACGATTCATTGAGTTTCTCAACAGTCTCTTCATCGTTCACGAGCTTGCCGATGGTCCCCTCGCCACGATTAATTTTTCCGGTAATCGAAGAAATATTTTCAATGGAATGCTCCACATCCTGTCGCCCCTGCTCAATCAACTCACGAAGTTCCTGGGTGAGCGCCGCCATATTACTCGCAATACGATCGATGTTTTCGGTATTGCGAAGTGTCAGCTCTTTAATCGCCTCCGTAAATTCTTCAAGATTATGAATCGCATTATTCACCGGGGCTCCGCTATCTCCCGCCAGATTTCTCATGTTTCCCGTAATGGCTTTGACATCATTCCCAATCTCTGAAAATTGAGAAATAATATCGTTCAAATCTCCTGAACGTGTGCTGTCTTTGATTTCATCCCCATCGCTCAAACGATTCTCATCGCTTCCGGGAACAAGCTCGACATAGGTTTCGCCCAGATAACCACGACTGCGAAGCTTTGCCTTGCTATCAACAGGAAGTTTGACTTCAGGATTAAGACGCAATCGAATCCGAGCTTTGCGAGAATCGACCAGATCGATCTCTTTCACCACTCCCACGGCAACGCCGGCAAGTTCAACAGGAGCTTTCTTTTTTAAACCTGTCGCCGAATCGACTTCAAAGGTCAGATCATAACCTCGACCAGTCACAGAAGTGCGATCAGCAACTCGAATCGTGGCCCAAAAAAGCACGATAAGAATGAGAAAAGTAAAGAGGCCAACTTTGACTTCCGTGGTTCGTTCTCTCACTGCGTCCTCCCTTTATGATTAGCACGGTGTGCAGCCTGCAAAAAATCCTGAACGACTGACTGAGGAGAAGCCTGAAAGGCTTCTGGTGGTGCACATTCAATCACTTTTCCTTCATGCATCATCGCAATTTGATCTGCAACACGAAGAGAAGATTGAATATCGTGACTAATGACAACCGAGGTGACTGAAAGCTCCTGCTGCATGGACAAAATCAGATTATCGATCGCAACAGTCATGATGGGATCGAGGCCGGTTGTCGGTTCATCGTAAAGAATAATGCGGGGTTCAAGCGCAAGCGCTCGCGCAAGGCCAACTCGCTTTCGCATTCCTCCTGAAAGTTCGCTCGGCATTTTTTCCGCAGCATCGGGAAGACCCACGAGTTTGAGCTTTTCTTTGACGATGCGTGAAATTTTTTTGGGATCACGTTCTCGATCATGTTCCACAAGAGGAAATGCAATATTTTCCGTAACTGTCAATGAATCAAAGAGAGCTGCATGTTGAAAGACCATTCCAAAACGTTTTCGAAATTCATTGAGTTCATGACGTGAAAGTTTGTTGATATCAGTTCCGTCGACAATCACTTTTCCTTGCTCTGGCGTAAAGAGTCCGATGATATGCCGCAGGAGCACTGTTTTCCCGCATCCTGAAGCTCCGAGAATAACCGTAATCTTCCCTTTCGGAATTGTCAGATCGATTCCTCGAAGAACCTTTTGTTTGCCAAACGATTTATGGATGTTTTTCAGTTCAATCATTTTGAAATAAATTCCAGTATCCACGTCGTTAAAAAATAATCGAGCACAAGGACAGTAACAGCAGAAGCGACAACTGCTTGCGTTGTTGATTTTCCAACTCCAGCAGCCCCTGATGTCGTGCGAAAACCCATAAAGCAACTGATCGAAGCAATCGCAAAACCAAAAATAGCGGATTTAAGAAGTCCTCCTAAAAGATCGTCGACGTCGACATAATAATAAAGAAGCGTCAGGAATGGTCCTTCATGAATCGAGAGAAGGTGAACGCCCACAAGATACGCGCCAATAATACCGATAAAATTAAAAAGCATGGTCAGCAGCGGCATCATGACGGTTGTCGCCGCAACACGCGGAACAACAAGATACTGAATCGGATCGACCGCCATTGTCTCGAGCGCATCGATCTGTTCGGTCACCCTCATGCTTCCAAGCTCTGCTGCCATAGCAGAGCACGCACGAGCAATGACCATGAGCGCGGTAAACACCGGAGAGAGTTCTCGTGTGAGCGACATGCCAACGGTAGCTCCCACCATACTTTCCATATTAAAAAGTTCGAACACTTCTCCTGATTGAAGCGCAAAGACTGCACCTGTAAAAAATGAGGTGAGTGCAATAATCCCGGTTGATTTCACACCAACAAATTCCATCTGACGAAAAAACTGGCGCATGCGAAACGGAGGACGTAAAAACCAAACAAAGGTAAGCTTTACAAAATGACACCACGCTCCGAGGGTGTGCAGAGAAGAGAGAAGACGAGCGCCTACATTCCCTGCAATGGATGTGATACTAAGCGCAACACGATTCATGCTTCACTCCACCTTTCATTCTTTGCAGACACGAGGTATCCGTTTTGAAATGCCGCAAAAAATTTCATACGGAATGGTTTCAGCCCATGTTGAAATTTCACTCACATCAATGAAAGCATTCCCCTGTTTTCCGAGAAGGATGACTTCATCGCCTACTTGTACGGTGAGCGCAAGCGCGGAAACATCGAGCATAATCATATCCATCGTGACTCTTCCTATCACCGGAACACGTGTACCTCGTACAAGCACGCAAGCCCTTCCAGAAACATTCCAGGGATAGCCATCTGCATAGCCGATGGGCACAACAGCAAGACGCGTTTTGTGTTTTGTCACAAAGGTGCCGCCATAACTGACACGCGATCCCGCGGGAATCCATTTTAAAAGTGAGATGGCGCTTCGCAACGACATTACGGGCTGAAGTTTTATCTGAGGAGGAAGCACATGACTTGCAACAGTACCATAGAGTGCAATGCCAGGTCTTACTCCCCAACACTCTCCCTCACGCGATGTCATTACGTTTCGCATAATGGCTTCTGAGTTGGAGGCATGCCACAGGGAGACAGAAGAAAAATGCGAAAGGATCATTGTCCGTGCGAGTTCAAATTGTTCTGCTTGATACGCGGTATAGACAGCATCTTCTGCCGACGCAAAATGGGTCATCACTCCGACAAGTTTCAATACCTGCGATACTTGAAGTCGGAGAAGCACGGACTTTAAACTTTCAAGACGAACACCGAGACGATTCATCCCGGCATCGACCTGGAGATGCACGGAAAGTTCTGTCGACGCCGAAGCTGCACCCTCAAGAAGCTCAATCGCATCGAGCGAATGAATCACCGGAAGAAGTTTTGCTTGGATCATCGCCTTTGCGGCAGCGCTTCCGCAGCCGAGCATCCCTCCCATCACAATAATTGGAACCGCAATCCCAGATTCACGCAGCTCAATTCCCTCTTCGACCGTTGCAACCCCGAGCGCGTGAACTCCCTTGACAATAAGTCGCTTCGCAACAGGAACAGCGCCATGACCATAAGCATCAGCTTTTACAATCGCGATGATTTTCGTCGTTTTCGGAAGGAGAGACGTGATGTGAACAAGATTATGCTCGAGCGCTTTCAGGTGAATCACGGCTTCTGTAGGACGAAAATTCATATTCTCATGTCTTTTCAATGTGTTAGCTGTTGATTTCTAACAGGCAAAACAATGGTTGTCAATGCAGCGATGACCACAATTCATTTTCAATGAAGATGACATGAAATAGCATTCTTTGACATTCTTCACGCCATCTGTGAACTTCATGAATATGAAAGATGCGGGATTGACACGACAAGAGCGGTCACTCAGAGCCTGGATGAAACTTTGGACCGTGCTGTTTCTTTTAGCCGCAGCGGTTGTCGCTTTTTTCCCTGATTGGATTTTGACGTATATCACCAACATCGGTCACACCCTTCTCGGATGGAGAGGTCCTCGTCCTTCTCTGACACAACATTCTTTCTGGCTCGTCCTTGCCGTGAGTCTTATGCTCACCCAGGCATACCTTTGTTTTCTTGTCGCCTACGATCCTGTTCGAAATGCATCTTTTTCCAAAATCATTATCTTTGCCAAAGCATGTTCCACGATTGCCTATGTCATCTCTTACTTTTTTATGGATCCTTATTTCATCTATGTGACAGGCGCCGTCATTGACGGCATTATTTTTTTCGCCATGCTCATGACGTATCGATTATCTGTTGTGAGCCGACCCGATTAACTGAAACCTCATGATTCACGATCCTTTTGATTTTGTTGATGAAGGTCTTCTCCAGAAACTTCGTCCCGTTTTTCAATTTCTTTATTCACAATATTTTCGCGTCACGGTCACCGGAGAAAAAAACATCCCTCAAAAAGGAAAAGTGCTTCTCGTCGCCAATCATTCAGGCATGCTTCCGTATGATGGCGCCATGGTACATCTCGCAGTTTTTAATACTTCTGGTGGAAAAAGAAGAGTTCGATTTTTAGTGGATGATTTTGTTTTTCATCTTCCCTTTTTGGGTGACTTCATTCAGCGCATTGGCGGAGTACGTGCGTCTCACGAAAATGCCACAACGCTTTTGTGTGCTGGAGAATGTGTCGCTATTTTCCCCGAAGGGGTCAAAGGAGTCGGGAAGCTTTACGATGATCGGTATCAACTCGACCAGTTTGGACATGGCGGTTTTGTCAAACTCGCCATGCGTACGAAAACAACCATTATTCCGACAACGATTGTGGGAGCAGAAGAGATTCATCCGATTCTCTACAAAGAAGAACTTCTCGCGCAACCGCTTGGAATTCCTTATATTCCGATTACACCGACGTTTCCGTGGCTTGGCCCTTTAGGTCTCATTCCTCTTCCGAGTAAATGGCACATTCATTTTGGAAAGCCGATCAGCTTTACGAAGGAAAAAAAATCAGACGCCGAAAATGAAAAACTCGTCGAAAAAAAATCGGAAGATATTCGCAAAACGATTCAAACCACAATCCATCGCCTTCTCAAAAAACGAAAATCGATTTGGTATTAATACACTTTTTGTTTTGTTGAATCGTAGGGGCGAACGGCGTTCGCCCGGGCGTGCCACTCGCCCCTACGATTCAATTAAAATTTGTCTCGTTAATCGTTTGGAAAGTTCCACACCCGGCTGATCAAAAGGATTGATCTGCATTAAGGCTCCCATCAGAACTGTTGCTATTTCATACGTCATTAAAAGCGAACCGACCGATTGTTCATGAAGTTTTGATAAGGTGATGGTGAAATTCGGACGATGCGCTTGCGCAAGCGCTCGCATGGTTCCCTGTTGCCCTGCTTGTACAATACGATCAAAACTTTTTCCTTCTAAAAAAGCAAACGCCTCGGGCACATTGTGAAGACGGGTTTTTTCAGGCGCAGTACGATATGACTGAACGTTCAAAAAAGTAATGAGTTTATCATTTGGACCTTCCATATACAGTTGAAGCTGAGAATGTTGGTCTGTCACGCCGAGAGCTTTGACTGGCGTCATCCCTCTTCCGTTTTTTCCTAAACTTTCAGCCCACAGTTGCGCATACCATTCTGAAAAATCTCGAAGTGAATCGGTATAAGGCATCATCACAGAAATTGTTTTTTTCTTTTTTGTTGCCATCAAAAAATGAAAAGCGGCAATGCGTGTTGCCGTTTCAAGAGATGTTAACGTCGCTCCTTGCAAAAGACCTTCAATATCGATCCCAACGCAGGCAGCAGGAAAGAGTCCAACTGGAGAAAGCACGGAAAAGCGTCCACCTAAAGATGGAGGAATTACAAATGAAGTGATTCTCTCTGTTTCAGAAAACGCACGGAGTGCCCCTTTTTCAGGATCGGTCGTAATAATGAGATGGTCTTTCCATTTTTTACCAATACTTTTTTGAAGCCACTCAATGATGAAAAAAAATTGAGCCATGGTTTCAAGTGTTGTCCCTGATTTGGAAATGACATTAAAACAAGTTTTTTCTAAATCCAAATACTCGAAGAGAAGAGAAAAGGTATCGGGATCAAGCGTGTCACACACAAAAAGTCGTGGCTTCCCTTGTCGTTGCTTTTTGTCGAGGAGATTATGAAAAGGATGAAGCAACGAATGCGCAATGCATCGCAAACCGAGCGCTGAACCACCGATGCCAAGAACAACCAGATTTTCAAACTGTCTCTGAATACGTGAAGCTTGCTTTGGAATATCTTCGTAAAGATGAGAAAGATTTGGAAGATCAAGAAAGATGGCATCTTTATTTTTATGCCAGGTGGTCAGTTGAGCGCTCGCTCCTTTGAGTTGGGGCTCAAGCAGGGCCAAATCTTGTGAAGTAATTCCGTGCTCTTCACCAATCACTTCACTCATACAATTATTGAAATCACACTGGAGCATGTTATTTTTTTTGTTTCTCTTTTTGACGCTTGATTTCTCGAAGATATCGAAGATCTTCTTTATCTTTCGGTCGTCCAGCTGCTTTTTTCATTTTGATGAGATCATCAAGGGAAGCAAAAAATGTTGGTACGCCTTCGTACTCACCTGGAACTTTGTTCTGCAATGCTGATTTCGTTTCTATTCCGGCTGCAAAGGGGTGAATATCTGTTTCAATCCAGTATTGGCGAAAAAGAATTTTTCGGGTTTGAAAATCCTGTACACTTGCATCTGCCGTGTCATAACCAAACATTTCCAGAGCGCTTTTAACACGGAGAATATTTTCTTCTTCTGGGTCAACGAGTATATCGATATCTTCCGTTGCCCGAACAAAACCGTGCGCTGCACATGCCTGAGCACCGATGATCGCATAATGAACTCTATTTTCGTTTAAGAATTTGATAAGGTTTTCGATCTTCATATTTCTTTGCAAGTTTCAACATACGTTGTGAGAGTTCAAGAAGTTTGCGAATACGCTGGGCTTGCGTAAAAGTGAGACTGCACTTGACATCAAACTCAAGTTCTTTTTTTGGATCATCTTTTTCAAGTTTAAGCATCGCCATGCATATAAACTAGCATAGCTTCAGAAGTGGCACAAGTTCTCAAAGGGCGAGTTCACCGCGCATGACGACAATGACATCAGCACCACCTAAGAACTGATCAAAGAGTTCGTTGCCAGTGGGATGCGAAGAAAGCGTTGTCTCCAAATGAAGAGCGATTTCACCGTGATCATAAGGTTCAATGGTTTTCAATGTAAGTTTCTCAATCACGATATCGACAATGGCCGCCATTCCCACCGTAACCTGATCGACCGGCACTTCACCAAGCACCACGCGAATACGAAACGCAACATTGGAAAGTTCCAAACGCGAACCATCGAACGTTCCTTCAGCCACTTCTCCTGGCGCTCCTGAAATAATAAGTGTCGCCGTAACACCTGACGGAAGTTGAGAAATTTCCTGACTTCGCAAATACATCACGACCGGTGGAAACTCGTCCATACGAAGCGTTGCAGCAGTTCCAGAAATCGAAAGACGAACAGGACCGGTCAGTTCCAAATCTTTTGGGCCGTCGGGAATCAGTCCCGGAATATCGAGCGCAAATCCACCCGTGTAACATGCCGTCCCATCACCTGGACTGCATTCACCAGGAACGACACCACTCTCTTCTTCTCCTCGCGGCCCTGGAAGGGCCTTCCCGACAAGCTGCACAAAAACAATCCCCTCGCGCGGAAAATCGTACACCAATTGCACAATCGCCCTCTGCAGGGCTCCGCCCTTTTCTATGCCTTCGTTTGTTGCTTCCTCGAGAGGCTGAGGTTGCCATCTTTCCGGAACACCTGTTTCCCAACCACCGTAATTTGCGAGTGACGTTTCTAAATTAAGAGGAGAATAGGTGAATTGTAATTTCAGAATACTTCCCGGTGGAACAACAATATCTTGAGGAGAAACAATTTGATCTCCAACCATAATGGAGTCGAGATGAAAATGACCTGCGGCATTACTGACCGCATCAAATTTCACGAGCCGGAGATGCTGCTCTTCTGTGGTACTCGGATTTCCAATCGTGATCGTTGTTTTTTTGGATTCCGTAATACGTGTTTCACCGAATTCCTGCAGACGCATATCCGCAAACTGCCCACCACTGCCGCTGCAAGAATTTAAGACCAGAGGGCAAAGAACAAAAACGAGAGAGTAGAAAGTTAAGCACCAAACTGGTGAAGATTTTTGAGAAATGTGAGCCAGTTTGGTTTCCTTGAAACTAAAAAATGTTGAGTTCATGGTCATAGGCCTAATCTTTGAGTCAAGTCTTGCCAAGACACACTGCATCAGCTGCACTGTGTCACTTATCGCTGGATTTTATGAAAGGTTGCGGCTTTTTACCTGTTCCATAATATGCGGGGCGTCGGTGAGGGGGCACGTTATGAATTGGTGTAAGGGCCGAGAAGGGATTTATTAACCTCAAACTCTCATAGCATCGTAAAGCGCATTTTTTTCAGCAGAAGTTAGCTTTCTTCCGAGATCATATAGGGTATATTGATATCCGTTATCGCTCAATTGTTGAACCCAGCCTGCTTTAAGGATACCTACGAAAATTCTGGATGGTAGCTCATGCACACAGGTTGAAGTTGAAACAAGAACTGCGTCTTTGATGCCCAGCATCTTGCTCGCATCTACAGTGAGCCATGAGGGAGTAATGACCTGTGTTGGCTTCCGTATTGCTGACATACTTTTAGTAGCTTGTTCACGAAGTCTTTCATGGAGTTGTCCGCTTGTTTCACCCGGTTTCTGTAATATTTGTTGTGTTCTTGTAAAAATTAACCTTTCAAACTGAAGTGGTCTTATATTTTTGTCCACCGGAAAACCTGATCGAAAAACACCGTTTGAGTCCCATCCAGTGGGTAAATGTTCTAAATTTGGTTGTGGGGGCGAGGAGGCTCCAGCATCTCCATCAAAATGCGGAGGGATGCTCGTTGAAGCATCGGGCTGACCTGCGCCTTTGATAGCTGGTTTTCCCGGGTCTACTAGTGGCGGTCCTGCCATAAAACCTCCCATTTAGGGCCTGTTTCCTTTAAAGAGGAGGATTTAAAGCGATGCGACGCGCGTGTTAACAGGACCTTCCGAAAGATCGGGAAGCTCGCCCCTTTGATCGAGAGCATCGAGAGTCTCAGCTATGTCCATCGCGATGGCATCGAGAATGCTGTGATCTTCAATGGTAGTAACCCACCTTCCATTCTCAATCCATTCTGTGTCCTTATGGAGACGTTCATGCGCAAAGACTCGCCAGATGTGCTTGCTGATCCAACGAGGGTCACGAGGATCTCGTCCCATTCGCTTGATCGCGGCAGTGAAAAATTCATGAGGTTCATGAAGAGCATTGATGAATTCAGTATCGACAAAGATTGCCGTTTTTCCCTCACCAATCGAAACGGTCGAGGCCAAGATATGCTGATTTGGGTGTTGTGGGTCCTTCGGGAAAGCATCATTTATTCGCCCTTTGACAACCACATATCTCTGATCCGTGCTCACCATTCGTCGATACAGGTTGCTCCACTCATTATCCGTAAGACCCGTCTCTCTGCCCGAGAGCTTTATTTCTGAGGCGATAAAATCGTGTATATACTTTGCGACCTCGGGCACAGTGAAGAGACGAGAGACAATTCTATTTCTCCGCATCAGCCAACGATGCTCCGAAGGCGTAGGATCTCGATATGAAATCACTTGTCCTTCAGCCACAAGGCTATAGGGATAAACTTCTGCAGATTCTGCTAATGCTTGAGTTTGATTCGACAATGATACTGCGCTGCCTGTTTCAATGATGGGTTGACTTTGAGTTGGTTCTGGTTGAACGGGATCTGTTTTGACTGGTTTTTTCTCAGAAAAAAAGATCCTCTGACCTACAGATATAAGATTGGGATTGAAGATCGTATTGATCGCCGTGAGACGTTGAACTTCACCCCAAATCTGTTTTGCCGTAAAAGTGGTTGAATCGGTGGTCTCTTGAAGATGTTTTTTAGCAATACCCCAAAGGGTATCGCCCCTATCGACATCTTTATAGGAACCTTCTTTTGTTTCTGCCCTCTTTGGACGGCAGGGGGAAAGGCCTTTGATCGCCATAAGGTCGCTCCGTTAATTCCCACTCCCCCGACATCTCGTATGGATTATCGGCCGATGGCCCCAAAAGGTTGCGTCAATTTTTACTTTTTACCTGTTCCATAATATGCGGGGCGTCGGTGAGGGGGACGGGATAGTTTCCGGTAAAGCAGGCATCGCAAAACCATTCGCGCGATTCGAGCTTGTTGAACCAATAGAGCCCTTCGTGGGAAAGATAGCCAAGAGAATCGGCCGTGATAAACGCACGAATCTGTTCGATCGATTGATTCGCTGCAATGAGTTCTTCGCGCGTCGGAAGATCAATACCATAAAAACAGGGCCAGGTAATGGGTGGACTGGAAACACGCATGTGGACTTCTTTGGCTCCTGCAGCGCGAATCATCTTGATGATTTTCATCGATGTGGTTCCACGAACAATCGAATCATCCACAACCACAACACGTTTTCCTTGAAGCACTTCTTTGACTGGATTGAGTTTTACGCGAACACCAAAATGACGAATCTCATTTTTCGGTTCAATAAACGTTCGACCGACATAATGATTTCGAATCAGTCCCATTTCATACGGAAGACCGGATTCCTGCGCATACCCAATCGCCGCAGGGACACCTGAGTCCGGAACGGGAATCACGACATCGGCATCGACCGGATGTTCACGCGCCAGTTGCTGACCAAATCCTTTTCGAATCGGATAAACATCGCGACCAAAAATGTGACTGTCAGGTCGCGCGAAATAGATGTACTCAAAAATACAGTGCGCTTTTTTTGGTTCTGAAGGAAATGGTTTGAACGACTGCAGCCCTTTTTTATCAAAGGTGACGATTTCTCCTGGCTCCACTTCGCGTAAGAATGTTGCATCCATCAGATCGAGCGCACACGGTTCAGAAACAACGACAAAGGCATCAGCCAGTTTTCCAATCACCAGCGGACGAAAACCTCGAGGATCACGAGCAGCAATGAGCATATCCTTTGAAAGAAAAACCAGGGAGTAGGCCCCTTCTACTTTTATGAGTGAACGCGCAATGCGATCAACTAAAGTTCCTTCGCGTTCGCGCGCAATCAGATGCATAATCACTTCAGTATCCATGGTGGACTGAAAAACAGCTCCCTCTTTTTCGAGCATTTCTTTCAAATAGAGTGCATTGGTCAGATTTCCGTTATGGGAAATCGCGAGCGCTTCCCGCGCTCCCCCTGCAGCAAAAGGTTGTGCATTTTCGATCGTTGAAGATCCTGTGGTGGAATATCGCACATGACCAAGCGCAGCATTTCCACGAAGCGAAGCAATCACATCGTTTGTAAAAATATCGAGCGCCTCTCCCATCGCTTTATGTCGATAAAAAGTTTCATTCGAAACAGAAATAATCCCAGCGCTCTCTTGTCCACGATGCTGCTGTGCACAGAGCGCAAGATACGCCAGATTCGCTGCTTCATTATGATTCCAAACTCCAACCACACCGCACATAGAATAAATCCTTTAGTTAGGGTCTGATGTCATCGCGAGCCAAAAGGGCGTGGCGATCTGACCGAAGGTCATCCTGAGGCAAAGCCGAAGGATCTCCCGGAGATCCCTCGCTTTCGCTCGGGACGACACTTTGTGTCGGATTGCTTCGTCGTCCCCCAAGATTCGTGGGGGACTCCTCGCAATGACATACAGATCTTTGCAAACATACCTTAAGAAAACATTTTCCCAAACGCATCTTTCCACACATTATAGAGTTCCACTAAATCCGTATGAATCCATTGATTGATGGAGAGCGAACGACCTCCAACCTGTCCAATCACCGTAGCCTTCACTCCCTCTTCTTTGGCAATCGTTAAAAATGTTTCCACCATATTTGGACTTACCGAAATAACAATTCGCGAAGCAGCTTCACCAAAAAGGATCGCATCCGCTCTTATTTCCTCAGCGATTTCAACCTTTACACCAAGAAGTCCTGTGGGGCGTGCGAACGAACATTCCGCCAAACAGATCGCAAGTCCTCCCTCCGAAACATCATGCGCTGATTTTATAAATCCTCGTTTGATGCCGAGACGACATATTTTCTGCACCCCCACTTCCTGACGCAAATCCAAATGAGGTGGAAGACCTGCGGTCTTTCCATGCATCACGGAGAGATATTCACTCCCTCCAAATTCCGCAGTATTCGCTCCAAAAAGGATAATGATATCTCCTTCATCTTTCCACCAAGGCGTTGCATGTTTTTCAACATCATCCAAAAGACCGACCATCGCAATGGTTGGCGTGGGATTGATCGCTTTTCCTTTGGTCTCATTATAGAGACTGACATTTCCGCTGATCACAGGTGTTTCAAGCGCGCGACACGCATCTGAAATCCCACGCACCGCTTGCTCAAACTGCCACATGATTTCCGGTTTTTCCGGATTTCCAAAATTGAGACAATCGGTAATTGCCAAAGGTGTTGCGCCAACACAGGAAAGATTTCGAGCTGCTTCAGCAACTGCTAACGCCGCGCCGGTGTAAGGGTTCAAAAGACAGTAACGACTGTTACAATCGCTTGTGAGCGCAATCGCTTTTTTTGTTCCCTTGATTCGAATGAGCGCAGCATCAGCTCCGGGACCGATGACGGTGTTCGTCATGACCGTATGATCGTATTGTTCCCAGACCCATCCTTTGTAACTCAGGTTTGGCGAAGAGATGAGTTTTAAGAGTACGTGATTAAAATCACGAGGAACAGGAAGCGCATCGACATCAAGTGTATTGAACATTTTCTGTGTTTCGGGTTCTTTGCGCGGGCGATCATACAGCGGTGCTTCGTCTGAAATGGGTGCAACCGGCATATCGACCACAAGCTTTTCATGATGATAAATCTGCACCCGACCCATATCGGTCACTTCACCCACAACTGCCATATCGATGTCCCACTTTTTGCAAATGGCTTCGACCACTTCTTCTTTTCCTTTTTGCGCGACAAGCAGCATTCGCTCTTGAGATTCAGAAAGCATAATTTCATACGCTGTCATCCCCTCTTCGCGCTGTGGAACATGATCTAAATTCAGTTTCATCCCCATCGCTGCGCGACTTGCCATCTCAAAGGAGGAGCATGTAAGACCTGCTGCTCCCATATCTTGAATTCCGATAATCGCATCGGTCTGCATCAGTTCCAAACAGGCTTCAAGCAAAAGCTTCTCCATAAAGGGATCGCCGACTTGAACTGTCGGACGACTCTCGTCAGTATTTTCATCAAATTCATCAGACGCCATCGTTGCTCCATGGATTCCATCTCGTCCTGTTTTGGAGCCAATATAAATAACGGGATTTCCAAGGCCTGCAGCCTTCCCTTTAAAGATTTTATTCGATGCAAGAAGACCGACGGTAAAAGCATTCACCAAAATATTTTGATCGTAACACTCATCAAACGAAACTTCTCCACCCACAGTGGGGATCCCCATTGTGTTTCCATAACCGCCAATGCCTGCAACCACACCCTTTACGAGCTGTTTGGTTTTGGGATGATCAGGTTTTCCAAAACGAAGACTGTTAAGATTTGCAATCGGGCGAGCCCCCATCGTGAAGATATCGCGCAAGATTCCACCAACACCGGTCGCAGCCCCCTGATACGGTTCTATATATGAAGGATGATTGTGACTCTCCATCTTGAAACAGACAGCGAGTCCATCTCCGATATCAACAATCCCAGCGTTCTCTCCAGGACCTTGCAGGACACGAGGACCACTTGTCGGAAATTTTTTTAAGTGTATGCGCGAACTTTTATACGAACAATGTTCAGACCACATGACCGAACAGATACCGAGTTCAGTAAAATTCGGTTCGCGTCCGAGAAGCGAGCAGAGATGCGCATACTCTTCTGGTGTCAGACCATGCTGATCAATAAGCTCAGGTGTTATCTGTGTTGCTTGTTCCATTGTAAAAGCGACTCCCAAATTTTAAATCCATCTCTATTCCCTAACATTTCTTCTGAGCATCGCTCAGGATGCGGCATCAAACCAAAAACATTCTTGGTTTCATTACAAATCCCTGCAATTGATTCCACAGAACCATTCGGATTCGCATCATCATCAAGGTCACCGGATGCTGTGGCATAGCGAAGAATAATTTGGTTATTTTGTTTCAGTTTTTCCAAGCCTCGCGGTTCAAGAAAAAAACTTCCATCCATATGCGCAATCGGAATTTTTAAGACTTCATTTCGACGATTGGAAAAAGTAAACGGTGTTTCATTATTTTCAACGCGTACAAAAAGATCCTTACAAATAAATGAAAGAGATTTATTGCGCATGAGCGCACCTGGAAGAAGACGAGCCTCTTGCAAAATTTGAAATCCATTACAGATGCCAAAGACTAAACCACCACTTGCCGCATAATCGCGAACCGATTTCATAATGGGAGCGCATGCCGCCATAGCACCTGAGCGAAGATAGTCGCCATAGGAAAAGCCACCCGGAAGGACTACGCAGTCGACACCTTGAAGATAGGTTTCTTTATGCCACAAAAAAATCGCTTCTTCGCCGAGCACGTTGGTAATCACGTGATGACAGTCGTGATCGCAATTACTTCCTGGAAAAATGACGATACCAAATTTCATATTACTCCAAATTCAAAACGTCTCTCGGAGGCAACCTCTCACTACGGCAAAAATCCTCACACGCCAGATTTTTGCCTGCGCTTCAGCCTGCTGGGTATTGAGGCTTCGTTTCCAGCGTCTGAAGACGCCGCTCGAGGCTCGCCTCCTTCGGCCGTTTTTAAATTAATTCTCAAATTCAACTCGATAACTTTCAATCACGGTGTTTGCTAAAAGTTTTTCACACATCTCTTTAAGTTTGATTTCTGCAGCATCACGATTTGTTTCATTCAGCTTCACTTCAAGATATTTTCCGACTCGAACTCCGGCGACCTCTTTATATCCCATGGAAGAGAGTGCATGTTGTACGGTCTCTCCTTGCGGATCGTGGACACCTTTTTTTAATGTCACATAAATTTTCGCTAACATAATAACTCCTATCCCAAACTGATTTTGTCATCCCTGCGAAGGCAGGGATCCAGAAGCTTGTCCCCACGAAGGTGGGGATTTCACTGGATTCCCGCCTACGCGAGAATGACATAGTTATTCTTTAAACACCCTCTTAAAAATCGTATCAATGTGTTTCAAATATTGTTTCAAATCAAAAATTTCATCGAGCTCTTTTTCAGAAAGATTTTTTTGAATCTGTTTCTCAGCAGCAATGAGATCGTAAAAATGCTTTCCTGTTTTCCATGACTCCATCGCACAAGATTGCACAATTTTATAAGCCTCTTCGCGTGTCATGCCAGCACGCACCAGATCAAGCAACAAACTTTGGGATGCATACAATCCGCGCGATGATTCTAAATTTGCTGCCATGCGTTCTGGAAAGACATCCAAGTTGGCCACAACATTTTTCATACGAGCAAGCATAAAATCGACCAGAATCGTCGCATCTGGAGCTATCACACGTTCGACAGACGAGTGAGAAATATCGCGCTCATGCCAGAGAGCGACATTTTCAAGTG
This sequence comes from Deltaproteobacteria bacterium RIFCSPHIGHO2_02_FULL_44_16, assembly GCA_001798185.1. NCBI lineage: Bacteria > Deltaproteobacteria > Deltaproteobacteria bacterium RIFCSPHIGHO2_02_FULL_44_16. The sequence goes on from MGRM01000012.1 coordinate 144,459, forward strand.
CTGCTTGCGCGTAACTTCTTACAAGCCGTGCAAGTCCCGTCACATTTTCGGAAAGAATGGGATTTCGTTTATGCGGCATGGCGCTCGAACCTTTTTGACCTTTGCCAAAACTCTCGGCAACTTCAAAAACTTCGGTCCGTTGCAAATGACGAATCTCGGTTGAAATTTTTTCAAGTGAGGCTGCAATCCCTGCCAACACAGAAAAGAAAAAGGCGTGACGATCACGTTGAACCACTTGCGTTGAAACCGGCTCAGCTCTGATACCGAGCTCATGACACACTTCTTCTTCGAGATCAGGTGAAAGATGAACAAACGTTCCTACAGCTCCAGAAATTTTCCCAACCGCAATATCATTACACGCAAACGTAAAACGATGTTGGTGACGAAGAAATTCTTCGTACCAAAGTGCACATTTGAGTCCAAACGTAATGGGCTCAGCATGCATGCCGTGTGATCTTCCGATCATCGGAGTGTCTTTATAGGTGTGGGCTTGTATTTTGAGAACAGTTAAAAATTCTGTAATATCGTTCTGAATCAACGCAGATGCTCTTTTGAGTTGAAGCGCAAATGCGGTATCAACTAAATCAGATGAAGTCATTCCCAGGTGAATGAATCGCGAATCGGGTCCTACTTTTTCCGCAACGCTCGTCAAAAAAGCGATCACATCATGTTTCACTTCTTCTTCAATAACAGGAATCCGTTCAAGGTCATAGGATGCTTTTGTTTCGATCACCTTCAAACTTGCAGCAGGAATTTCTCCACGCTTTGCCCAAGCGCGGCAGACTGCAAGTTCGACCTGAAGCCAAAGATCATACTTCGTTTTTTGACTCCAAACACTTCCCATCTCTTTTCTGGTATATCGTTCAATCATGGTTTATCCTTGAAAAACGTAAAGGGCCCAAGGTGATTTAAAACCTAAGGCCCCCCGAACAACCTATTGAAATGAAAGAAGTTAACTGCTATCACCAAGACGTCGATTGTATAGCGGAGCGATCACACACTTGCAAGGCAAACTTTCATGAAACTTTTTTTCTCCATATTATTTTTTTCTTTTTTTCTGACCTTTTCTTCTCCAAGGACATCAGCTCAAACACCTTTGGACAACACAGAAGATATCCTTGAAGAAGAGATTCTTCCATCAGACGACCAAAAGAAACCGGTGAACGAAGATGAAGAGATCGAAGAAGAATTTCAAGAAGATGAGCCTCCGTTGGAAGATGCTCTTCCTGAATCCCCTTCACAGAGATCAGACACAGAAAGCGCAAACAATATTCTTTTGGTCGGCATTGATGGAGTGGTGACGTTAAGTTATGTTTTTGAAAATTCTCCTGAAAGCTTTGAAATTAAATATCGAATTCACCTTAAAGGAGAAACAGCAGCGGATACTGCGGTCATCAATGGCGATGCTGAAATCATTGCTGATGTTCAAGGCATGCTTGCGACGTGGCCCGGGGGTGAATGCAAACTGGAAATCCAAATTCCACAAGTTTCCTTTGAACTCGTGTATAAAAAAACTGGTGAAGAAGCAGCAGTGGTAAATCTTCGCTTTAAGGGAAACATTCTCGAACAGTGGCAATCAAAATGTTCGTTCAAAGATGGTGGACCCAATTTCGAAACTTCCGGTCCACCTGAAAAGTGGCTCACCGAAGCGTTGCAACTTGCCTCCCCTCCGTTGACCTCCATCGCTCTTAAATTTGACGATGATAAATCAGCATCAACCACCTTTCAAATTCGCCAAAAAACTTTTAATGACCCGCCTATCGGGAGCGCTCAGATTGAAGGGACTGGAATCGTAACGGTAAAACCGAAGAATGCGGAAGAATAATTATTTTTCGATATTTTCAAGAGATTCAATTCCATAATTACGAAGTGTAGTTTCAGTGGTAGATCCAATCGCCAAAAATTGAAGCCGACACATTTTTTCCTGAAGACCTCTCTCCAGAATCATCTGCATAAAATGTTTCACTGCTGATGGACTGGCAAAATGAACGACGTCAAGTTTTCCCTCGTCCATAAGATGAATGAACTGCTCGTGATCAAAATCTTTGGGAAAGATGGTTTGATAGGTTTCAACAACATCGACAATCGCACCTCTTTTTTCAAGACCCTGCACAAGCATATCTCTCCCCTCTTTGGCTCGCGGAAAAAGAACACGTTTTCCTTCAAAGGAGTAATTTCGAAGTATTTCCAATAAACCCTCTGCACTTGGAGTTTCCGCAATAATCATATCGTGCACATCGAGGTCATGAAGCAGCTTTGCTGTTTCTGGTCCAACAGCTGCAACGCGACTTGAAAGATCTTTTCCACAAGGGGCATGCGGACGAGAAAAAAAACGCGCAACAGCATTTCCACTGGTGAACAAAATCCAGTGGTATTGGAAAAGAGACGCCAGCGCCTCATCAAGCGTTGCATAATGATCCGAAGGATCTGTAATTTCAATGAAAGGAATATGAAGCACTGATGCTCCTTGGGCTTCAAATTCGCGAATTGTCTTCTCTGCTTGTTCCTGAGGGCGCGTCACCAGAATTGTTTTTCCTTTGAAGTTCAACTAATCTCCTTCCAAATTTCCGCGCAACTGTTTTAGAAGTTCATCGATAAGTACAAAGACATACACCATGCACAAATTCAAGTAACTAAAGGAGGCTTTATGGCAGAAACAATATTACAATTTTCCCCAGCAGTAAAAGCAACCGAAGCAGAAGCAACTCGCTGGGAGCAATCGCCCAGACTTCTACGAACAAGTAATACAGTGGGAGAACCAGATCGATACAGCGCAGATATTCCTTTTCCCAAAAAATTAAGTACTATTCATTGTTGGCGCTCTCCTTCAACAGCGCCTGAGAAAATGAACACCGTTGTATGTAGCATTAGTCCTCAAGATAAAAGTGAAAGCTTACAGCTCAGGTTTGAATATGAGAAAGGTAAAAATTATCCAGTTACCGACAACATTCGTTGGGGTGATTTTGATAATGATGGTGATATTGACCTCGCATTTATGCTCCAAATGCATGACGCTTCCAGACAACTTTACGTATGGCATAACGTCACAAAAAAATAGGGAGTGACAGTTTAACGCGTCGCCAAATAGTGTCCAAGAAGTGGGTCCGAAATACGATAGCCTTTTTCAAGTTCATACTCGATCAGACCTCGATCAAGAAGTTTCTTCATGATTTTTCCAACACTCGATTTTGAAGTGTTGACCAATTTCAAAAACATTTCTGAATGCGGCTCCAAGGTAAAGCGCTGTCTCGCAAGAGCACTCATCACACCACACTCTTTCTCTGTGTAACTCTGAAGCAAATACGCATAGCTCTGTTTGCTTTCGACCATTTTATCCAATTCCTGTTTCAAGTGTCCTATCGTGAATGTCGTTCCTGGAGCAATATTCTCAAGAAGCCATGCTCCAAACTCACAAATAGCATTTGGAACATCGCAAAGAGTTTCGAGGATCCATTCCATTTCTTCTTGATGAAGAAGAATCTTTTTTGGTTTCATTCGCTCGCGGAAATAGACAAGCCAATCTTGAAGAGGAATAGGGCCCAAATGAACTTCATCACCATAGTGAAAAAGAGGAGCATGTGCATCTTGAAACATAAGCGTCAGCAAATGACGCTTTGAACCGAGTATAAAAACCGCAGTATCCCCAAGTTCCTGAAGAAGACTTCGAAAGAGAGCTTCTGCTTCAGGAACAAAAGTAATATCAGGAAACTCATCCAAAATAATCATTGTGGGATATTTACGAGAAAGCTCTTTGACAGTTTCCATAAAGTGCAGCATTTCTCCTTTTGCTTCTTTTGTTTTGGATATGAGTGACAGTGATGGCTGACCCGTTACGGAATCCATTTCTACTTGCAATGAAAGTCCGCGCAGATAATCTCCAACATCTCTCAGAAGCGTTTTCACAGGAAAGCGTTGAGAAAGAGCAAAAGAAACACCGTGGTGAAATCTTTTTGCGATGGATTCAAGACTTTGAACTCCCATCAGATCAAAAAAAAGAACAAGATGACGACGACTTAAGGAAAAAAAGGCAGTTCCAATGACATTTTTCACCAGAGATGTTTTTCCATACCGTCGTGGAGCAAAAACAATGGTGCGTTTTTTAGCTTTCGCTCGCTTGAGCAAATCAGTTTGCTCCAACTTTCTATCGCAAAGATCATCTGTTTCAATAAGGACATCGTATTTAAAATTCTTGTTTGGTTTCATGTTCTTTTTGTAACAAAAAGGAAGCTATTTGTCCACTAAAAGTGGTCCACTTTTAATGGACCACTAAAAGTGGTCCAATTCATCAAGATTTTACAAAGCAACTTTTCTGGTGAATTTCTGAAGAAATATCACCGAAACTTTTTCAGGAAATAAAAAAGCAGAGGATCAGCAATACAGAATCCTTCTTCATTCCTTTCAATCACTGATTTATCAAGAAAGGAAGAAATGGTAAGACTTATAGTTCGCGCCGTAGAATGTATCTCTTTTAAAAAAACCTGGCTCGTAGGATGTTTGATCGGTCCAAATTTTGCCAAAGCAACAAGAATCTCTTCTTCTTTTTCGGAAAAATGTGAAAGCCACTCTTCAAAACGACTTCGACGTTTTTCAAGTACATGATCAATGGATTGGAAAATATCCTGTGGTTCAATCTTTTTTCGTTCGTGGTTTTCACAAAGATCAGCACAAACAATATTGATCGATTCTGGAATACGGAAAAGAGCATCCTGAAGTTCTCGTGCTGTTGGAAAATCGATCTTAAGTTTTCGGAAGTGAAAACGCTCTGAAATATATTGATGATAGACTTCATACGCAATCTTTTCAAATTCAAGATCTTCACCAAATGATGCGAGGGGAGCATTTGGTTTTGCAAAAAGTTGCGAAAGAATATGTTTTTTTGATCCCATCAGAATAAGCGGGATTTTTCGCAATTCCTGAAATGCTTGTCGAAACAGTCCCTGCGCTTCCGGTATAAGAGCAATATCCTGAAATTCATCCAGAACAAGAAGAACTGACATGTTCTTTGAAATTTTTTTATTGATAATAGTAAAGATTTCAAGAAATGAAATTGATTTTTTATCTCGTGAGATTCCAAGTGAAAGCGTTGGCGATCCCGTAAGTGAATCAAAACTCACTTCGGGCCTTAATTGTGACAAAAACTGCTTTGTCAACGCCACAAGATTTTTTGCCGGAAAGGCAGAACTAAAAGCGGATTCAAAACCGATCTGTATTCTTTGATGAATGGATTCAAGACTCTTGACCTCCATTAAATCGACAAAAAGGGCAAAGCTTTTGGAATGTTTTTTTTGAAAATAGGGAATCACAACATTTTTGACAAGAGAGGTTTTTCCAGTATTTCGCGCACCACAAACCACAAATTTCTTCTTTTGGAGCACTCCTTGTTGGAGCATTTTCTTTTCTCTCTCGAGATTACAGATATTTTCTTCATCCAAAAGTGTATCGTAAAAAAACCCTTTCATAGAAACCTCCCCCTTGAAAATTTTATACTGTTAGTATAATACAAAAAGTATAATATCAAGAGTATCTTTGTAGAAAATGGGGTTGCTTCAAGTAAAGATATTCAAAGCAACTTTCTGACGTTAGCGTCGAGACAATAAAAGCAAAACAAAGGAGATTTTTATGCGTGCAATTGGTGACAGCACAATAGTTGTAAGAGGACCTCAGATAGGAGAACATATGATCTTTTTACCTTCTGCGGGACAAAAAGTTTCACAGCACGAGATAACAGCTTCTCTTCGAGAAGCTATTCCAACGCTCAGTACTTCTGAAGCCTTGAGCATTGTAGAAGCAATTGATCATGAAGAAGGAGTTGGCCAAGGCGATGGTTATTTAACGATAAAGAACAATTCATCGATAAACAATTTTCGAAATCTCGTCGAACTTCGACTCTGCACATTCTCCGATGAAGCTTATGATAAAAGAACTTGCCGATGGAGTGATATTTCCGCAGTTGAACAGACTCTACGTCAAAAACTGATTGATCCACATCTCGTCGATGAAGAGCCTCTGACAACTTCTGAGCTTGCTCAAAAAATTGTTCAACGAGCAAAATTTCTTGGCCATGAACCAAAATTACTTGGCAATGAAATAACTCTTCATGAAGCGCATCAAATAGCGGTCGCTGTCCAACAAGAAGAAGATTCCATAGACGGACTCATTACTCCTCGCTCTTCCGATGCAGCGTCCAAAGCACAATTGCGAGATCTCATTACTGCTCGACTTCCAATGTATGCAGGAAATGAAAACATTATTACTGCCCTGTCAGCTGCACTGGATCCTTCTATTGCTTTGTACATCCCCAATGAAAATCAAATTGAAGATTCGGATCTACCACCTCTCTATGTCGGAGCGACAATGGTTATGCCCACCGATACAGAAGGACTTCTGCAACTCATTACAGTACTCCAGGCGCAAGGAGGAAGGACTGCAGCGATTTCCCTGGGAGGGTTAAGATCCATGTTAATCGGAAGCACAGAAGCGCTTGCTCGCGCACCGAGGGAATTTTTTTATGCTCTTGGACAAGCTCTCGTATATGCGCGCAGAATTCATCCTGATCAAGCATTTGCCAGCTTTGTTACAGCAACTTCTTACCGCATCAGCACACTTCTTCCTTCAACATCTTACGGTTCGATAACACAACCGAAACTTTTAGCACGGTTAGTAAGCCTTTCAGCCCTTACTCTTCGTGCGGAAATGACAAATATAATGTTGAGAGGGCAAGCAGTTACACCGATTGTTCTTATCAATGCTCAGCAAGTCAATCAACAAGTGGCAAATAGTACCGGGATACCATTAGCACGCGCTGCGGTTTTGGTCACGGGAGCTTTTATATTCGGCTTTGGAATTGGTGCTACTGTTTGTTATTTCAACAGAGATGACGAATAAGTTTCTCACCAGCTTCTTTCCCAAGTTCTTTTGCTTTCGATTTCTTTCCCTTTTTCTGAACTGAGAAAAATTTTTCCCCTTTGGCACCAGCGAGAAAAGCGTTCAAAAGAATTTCATCTCCTTGCACTCGCGCATAAGCACCAACGGGAGTGTGGCAGTCGCCACCGATGGCTTGAAGTAAAGCTCGTTCGGCTTCGGTTGCAATCCAGGTCTCTTCGTCGTTAAAAAGTTTTTGAAGAACTCTTATCAGTGCTTGATCATTCTCTCGAGTTTCAAGTGCAAGCGTTCCTTGCCCGATGGCCGGAATGAAACGAAAAGTTTCAAGGTATTCAAAATGCACGATATGCTGGCTGCTGTGAAAGTTGTTAAGAATGTCATCGCGAGCCCGAAGGGCGTGGCGATCTCCTGAAAGCACTGTCTGCATGAGATTGCTTCGTCCCCTTCGTTTCTTCTCAGGGTCCTCGCAATGACCTTCAGACTCTAATATTCCAAGCCGCTTGAGTCCTGCTGCCGCAAGAACAATGGCATCAAACTCTCCTGCTTCAAGTTTTTTAAGTCGGGTATCGACATTGCCGCGCATCGGAACAATTTCAAGATCAGGGCGCAGTCGCTGTAACTGAATCCGCCGGCGAGGACTCGATGTTCCGAGCTTCGCTCCCTGAGGCAACATCGGTAGGGGCACACGGCCGTGCGCCCCTACATCAGTAGGGCCACATACTATCACGACATCCCTTGCATCCTCACGCTTAGGTGTGCACGCAATTGTCAGTCCTTTTGGAAGAAATCCGGGAACATCTTTTAAACTATGCACTGCAAGATCAATTTTTTTCTCCAGAAGCGCTTCTTCAAGTTCTTTCACAAAAAGTGCTTTACCACCACTTTCAGCAAGTGATGTTTTGATGCGATCGCCCGTTGTCGTGATTTCTTTGATATCGATTTCAAAACCATTTTGCCGAAGACCGTCTGCGATGATCTTGGTTTGAACGAGAGCAAGCTTAGAGGCTCGCGTGCCGATAATTATTTTCTCCATAGTTATTTTAAAGATGCCACAATTTCTTGTAGTAACCTGACAAGTTTCGGCGACATTGCTTCCATGGCTTGCAAAATATTCGTGTGACTCATGGGACCTTCATGGCGATCAGCAGCCGGATTGGCAATCGCGTTAAAGGTGAGCACACGCATGGCTAAAAATCGCGCTGCGATGACTTCAAACACCGTCGACATCCCAACGGCATCAGCACCGAGTGCGCGAAGCATGCGAATCTCAGCGGGCGTTTCATAATTGGGACCCGAGACCCCAGCAAAGATTCCTTCTTTCAGTGTCATTTTTTCTTTCATCGCAATTTTTTGTGCGAGTTCGCGCAGCGCCGGATCATACGCATCGATCATACTCGTAAACTGATCAAACTGACGCTGGATCGCAATGCCACGTAGCGGATTATCTTCCATGAGATTCAGGTGATCGGTCACCATCATAATGTCGCCAGCTTCGAGTGCAAAATTGATCCCCCCGACTGCATTTGTGGTAATGAGAAATGTAGCTCCTAATTGATTGAAGACAAAATAGGGAAAGACGATTTGTTGTGGAGTATATCCTTCATAATAATGTTGGCGACCCTGCATCGCTATTAGCGGAACTCCTTGATAGGTTCCTATATGCAGCTTTCCTGCATGACCTTCGACACGCGACACCGGGAAGTGCGGAATATCTCCAGCCACAAACGTTGTTTTCTCCGAAAGTCCTTCGATAAAAGGATCAAGGCCTCCTGAAAGAACAACCACCACACGCGGTGTGATTTTTATTCGTTTTTTGAACCATTCTGATGCTTCACGAACATGAGGGAAATAGTCGGTATATTCCATAAGTCCTCCAGTGGAGGGCATCCTGAAGATTCCAGGTGAGAGTGTCAAGATCATGGTTGATTCGCTTATGAAAAAAGATTAAGAACGCAACTTCAAAACTGACAAATGATTCGGGTGGCACCGACGTCGGATCCCAGGGGTGCCCCGCGCAAGCGGGGAGGTGGAACGACGGAGGTGACAGGACCCGTAACAGCAAAATGTTTTGAAGTGAGTTCTTAACGATGATTCATACAACCATTGATCAAGTCGGCATCGAAGAACGGGTAGCGCGGCTCGCCACGCGAAGTATTAAAACATCTGCAAAACTTGCTGGTCTTAAATTGGCGCTCAGCATGATCGATCTCACGACTCTTGAGGGAGCAGACTCTGCCGGAAAAGTCAGAGCTATGTGCACCAAAGCTCGCTATCCTCTTCCCGGAAACTCCGATATCCCCTCTGTCGCTGCGGTGTGTGTCTATCCAAACTTCATTGCCGAAGCCAAACGTCAACTTACGGGAACCGATATTAAAATCGCATCAGTCGCAACTGGGTTTCCATCAGGTCAATATCCTCTTTCTATTAAACTGACTGATGTCCGAAGTGCGGTGCAACTCGGCGCTGATGAAATCGATATGGTGATTGATCGCGGAGCTTTTCTCTCCGGTCACTATCGAAAAGTCGGCGATGAAATTGCGAAAGTCAAAGAGGCCTGCGGTCCTGCTCATCTCAAAGTCATTTTGGAAACAGGCGAACTCGGAACCTATGACAATGTTCGTAAAGCGAGTTGGCTGGCGATGGAAATGGGCGCTGATTTCATTAAAACCTCCACAGGAAAAATTTCTCCTGCAGCAACACGGCCTGTGACGCTTGTGATGCTCGAAGCCATTCGCGATTTTTGGTACGAAACCGGAAAAATGATTGGCATGAAGCCAGCGGGCGGCATTCGCGAAGCAAAAGAGGCACTGCGATATTTGGTCATGGTCAAAGAGACGCTTGGTGATATGTGGCTGAACAAAGACTATTTTCGATTCGGAGCTTCGACACTTACGAATGATTTGCTCATGCAAATTATGAAAGAGATGAAGGGGAATTATCAAGCTGGTGAATATTTCACGATTGATTAACTTTTATAAAGGAAAGGAGGCAAAACAATAATTCTCCGGCGCTGGCATACTGCGCTCCGCTATTTCTCGTGAAAAATTGTTTGGATTTTCCGAAATTTGAATGTCTTCCGCTGTCAGCCTTCAAATTTCAAAACCAATACAATTTTTCACTTCGGAATACGCTCTGCTCCGTAACATGCCCGTATGCGCCGTGCGAATCATTCTTTCGCCTCCTTACGAATTTATGACAAAACAACAGAAAGTAACTCAGCCGCATCTTGAAGTCGTCAAAACTCGACAGCTTCTCTTTGGTGATCTTTGGGACTACGCTCCCTCTCTCGAAAAACCAGATCATGTGAAGCTGAAAAAACATTACGATCTTTTCATCGACGGAAAATTTGTTCCTGCTAAATCAGGAAAAACTTTTAAGACAATCAATCCTGCGAATGAAAACGTTCTCGCAACCGTTTCAGAAGCAGGCGAAGCTGATGTCGATCACGCGGTGAAAGCAGCTCGTCGTGCTTATGAAAAAGTTTGGTCAAAAATGAAACCGACGGAACGTGCAAAGTATATCTATCGCATTGCACGGATGATTCAGGAAAAAGCTCGTGAACTTGCCATCATCGAAACCATGGATGGAGGGAAACCGATTCGCGAATCGCGCGATATCGATCTTCCTCTTTCAGCCGCTCATTTCTTCTATTACGCTGGATGGGCCGATAAGCTCGAATATGCCTTTCCCGGTCGTCAGGCAAAATCACTCGGGGTCGCGGGACAAATTATTCCGTGGAATTTTCCGCTTCTCATGGCCTCCTGGAAAATCGCACCGGCACTCGCATGTGGGAACACTGTTGTTTTGAAACCATCAGAAACAACTCCCCTTACCTCACTCCACCTTGCAGAAATTATTCAAGAGGCTGATCTTCCGCCAGGAGTTGTCAATATTGTTCCTGGGTTTGGAAAAACAGGAGCAATGATCGTCAATCATGCTGACGTCAATAAAATTGCATTCACGGGCTCAACCGAAGTCGGAAAAATTATTCATAAAGCAGTTGCTGGAACGCAGAAACATTTAACACTTGAACTTGGTGGCAAGGCAGCAAATATCATCTTTGAAGATGCACCGATCGATCAAGCCATTGAAGGAATTATCAATGGAATTTATTTTAATCAGGGTCACGTCTGCTGCGCTGGCTCACGACTTTTTGTGCAAGAAGGAATCTACGAAACCGTGATTCGTAAACTCGAAGACCGGCTCCAAACACTGCGCGTTGGAGATCCCCTCGATAAAAATACCGATGTCGGCGCTATTAATTCCAGAGAACAACTCGGAAAAATTTGCGAACTCGTAGAAAGTGGCGTTGCTGAAGGAGCGAAGCTTCATCAGACCAATTGCTCGCTTCCTGAAAAAGGTTTTTGGTTTAAGCCAAGCTTCTTTACGGATGTTGCACAGTCTCACCGCATCGCGCGCGAAGAGATTTTCGGTCCTGTTCTTTCGATCCTCACTTTTCGCACACCAGAAGAAGTTATCGAAAAAGCAAATAACACTCCGTATGGATTGTCAGCGGGAGTGTGGACAGACAAAGGTTCAAAGATTTTTAAAATCGTCAATAAAATGCGCGCGGGCGTGGTGTGGGCAAACACGTTTAATCAATTCGATCCTTCGTCACCGTTTGGCGGCTATAAAGAGAGCGGCTTTGGTCGCGAAGGTGGGCTGCACGGACTCAAAGCTTATGTTGAATTAATATAGAATGTCATCGCGAGCCCTGAGCTTGTCGAAGGGCGTGGCGATCTGACCGAAGGTCATCCTGAGGCGAAGACGAAGGATCTCCCGGAGATCCCTCGCTTTCGCTCGGGACGACACCTTGTGTCGGATTGTTTCGTCGCTAACGCTCCTCGCAATGACTTACAAGGGAGAAACTATGAACAGACTTCCAATTCAAAAAACGTACAAACTCTACATCGACGGAAAATTTCCGCGATCAGAGTCAAATCGTTATTATCAAATCAAAACAAAATCAGGAAAACTGATTGCCAATGCAAGTCGAGGATCGCGAAAAGATATTCGCGATGCGGTTCGTGCCGCAAGAAAAGCGCAAAGCGCTTGGCAAGATCGCTCAGCTTTTAATCGCGGACAAATTCTCTATCGCGCAGCTGAAATGCTCGAGAGTCGAAAAGAAACTTTTATTGAAGAAATCATTGCGACCACAGGAGTGACCAAACCAAACGCTACCCATGAAACAGCGCTAGCTGTGGATCGACTGGTATGGTACGCGGGCTGGGCTGATAAATATGTTCAACTTTTTTCCTCTATCAATCCTGTGGCTGCTCCGTATTGGAACTTTACTTCTCCGCAACCGACAGGTGTTGTTGGTGTTATTGCTCCAGAGGAAAAACCGCTTTTGGGACTTATCTCCAAGATTGCACCGGCAGTTGTCAGCGGGAATACCGTCGTTGCAATAGCTTCAGAAATATCACCCCTTTCGGCAATTACTTTCGGAGAAATTTTAGCAACGTCCGATTTTCCTGCTGGAGTGATCAACATCATCACCGGATTGAAATCAGAACTGATCACGCCTCTTGCACAACATATGGATATCAACGCCATCGATTATTCAGGAAAAGATGAAAAAATAATTCGTTTGATTCAAGAATCCGCAACCGAAAACATCAAGCGAGTCGTTATTCGTCAAACCCCGCAGAGTGAAGAATGGTTTGATAACCGTAAAGCGCAAAGTCCCTATTGGATTGAAGATCTCATCGAAATGAAAACCGCCTGGCATCCGGTTGGAGTGTAAATGAAAACCATCGAATCAGTCCTGACGGAAAACCGGCGGTTTGAGCCGCATGAGCGTGCCCGTGAAAGATCGTGGATTAAAAGTTTAGAGAACTATAAAAATATTTATGAAGAATCGATCACTGCTCCAGAACCCTTTTGGAACGAGATCGCACAGGATTTTGTTTGGTTTCAAAAGTGGAACTCTGTTCGGCAATACGATTTCCACGATCATATTTCTATTTCCTGGTTTACAGGCGCAAAGACAAACATCACCGTCAATTGCCTTGATCGTCATGTCGAAGCTGGACTTGGCCGCAAAGTCGCCTTTTATTGGGAAGGAAACCATCCAAAAGAATCTGGGGTCATCACCTATCAAGAACTGCTTGATCGAACCTGCCAAACTGCAAATGCACTGAAAAAATTAGGCGTTCGCAAAGGCGACCGTGTCACCATTTATATGCCCATGATTCTCGAGCTTCCCATTGTCATGCTCGCCTGCGCTCGCATTGGCGCGATTCACAGTGTTGTCTTCGGTGGATTTTCTGCTGATTCTCTGGCTGATCGCATCTGCGATGCCAAAAGTTCATTTCTGATTACAGCTGATGGTAGCTATCGTGGCACAAAACAGATTCCCCTCAAAGAGACTGCTGATGAAGCCATACAAAAAGCCGCTACACAGGGGAATCATGTCACTACGTGTCTGGTGGTAAAACGAACAGGAGAAAAAATTTCGTGGCATGAAAAAAGAGATCATTGGTTTCATGATGTCACAAAAAATGAATCAACTTCATGCGCGCCGGAAAAAATGGATGCAGAAGATCCCCTTTTTATTCTCTACACCTCAGGCTCCACAGGAAAACCAAAAGGAGTTCTGCACACCACTGCTGGGTATATGGTGTATACCGCAACCACTCATCGTTTTGTTTTCGATTATCATCCTCAAGATATTTATTGGTGTACAGCTGATATCGGCTGGATCACTGGTCACAGCTATATCCTCTATGGACCTCTCGCAAACGCAGCGACGAGTGTGATGTTCGAAGGAATACCGACGTATCCCGATGCAGGACGTTTTTGGAAAATTTGCGAAAAATATAAAGTAAATATTTTCTACACAGCTCCGACCGCTATCAGATCGCTCATGCGTGAAGGTGAGAGTTGGCCAAAAAAATATGATCTCTCTTCACTTCGCATTCTCGGAACTGTTGGCGAACCGATCAATCCTGAAGCCTGGATGTGGTATCACCGAACCATTGGGAACGAAGCATGTCCTGTGATCGACACCTGGTGGCAGACAGAAACGGGTGGGATTTTGATCAGCCCCCTTCCGGGCGCAGTCGCAACAAAGCCAGGTTCGGCAACGCTCCCCTTCTTTGGTGTAGAGCCGAAAATTTTACGAGAGGACGGCAGTGAAGCTGCAACCAATGAAGGTGGACTCCTCGTCATCGCGAAGCCATGGCCAGGAATCATGCGTACAGTCTACGGCCAACATGAACGCTTCAAAGAAACGTATTTCTCACGGTTTCCTGGATTCTATTTTACCGGCGACGGAGCACGTAAGGACGAAGATGGTTACTATTGGCTCATGGGACGTGTCGACGATGTCATCAATGTTGCAGGCCATCGCATCGGAACCGCAGAAGTTGAAAGCGCTCTTGTTTCACATCCGCATGTCACCGAAGCAGCAGTTGTTGGAGCGCCGCATGAAATCAAAGGACAAGGTATTCATGCGTTTGTGACATTAAAACCGGATATTATCGCAAACAGTGAAGTGCGACAGCAACTACGTGATCATGTTCGCAAAGAGATTGGTCCCATTGCAACACCTGACGTGCTGCACTTCACCGACGCGCTTCCCAAAACACGATCCGGTAAAATCATGCGCCGCATTTTACGCAAAATCGCTGCAGGTGAAATTCATGATCTGGGAGATACATCTACTCTTGCAGATCCGAGCGTTGTCAATCGACTCATAGAAACAAAATAATGCATCTTTCTGACGATTAAGTGCACAGCACTTAAATTATTTGATTTCATCTGGCGATACACCTAAAGGCTTTATTGACAGAGGAATCCCATCATCCATCGCAATAATGCTCATCCGGTGTGACGTACTCCTATGAGCTTGTGGAATTTTTTCAAGAAGCTGAAGAGCAAAATTATTCGTTCCACTCAGCTCATTAATCTCACCTCTAAAAAAGGAAGCTCTTAATTGTGAAAGTTGTTCGTTGCTGTTGTTTGTAGGAGCAGGTATCGAAACACGAATCAACCGACCAGAGGAATCGAGAAGACTGGTTTCACGAAGGATGATATCAATAAATTCATCTTCCTGCGTCCCTTGTAACATGGTTGCTGCCACCAAGGCAGCATCACTGTTTGGCATAAGAGCAACCACTTTTTTTACATCTACCGGAAAAGCACTTTGCAATTCACTCTCTTTACAATTCTGGTCTTTACATGTTCGCAATTGCCCGACGATTTGAAAAGATGGGTTTCCCATATTTCCTCCTGTGTTTAGTTTTTATCGAAGTCCCACTTCAAAGGTTGCTCTCTTTATAATTATCGTTTGATATATTTAAAATAAGTGCCGTGCACTTCATTTTGGATAAAACTGAATAAAACAGAGAAAAATCACAATTAAGTGCACGTCACTTATTTAAGTTATTATTTTTCATATATTTATCAGATAAATTAAGAAATCACTTGAAGTAAGCAACATTTGCATCCTCTCCTTCCGATAATAACCATAGAAGCACAACATTAGGTTTTACCATACCCCCCTTTTGGGCCCTTTAGCGATAGTGCTAAAGGGCTCTTTTTTGCCCTTTCGGGCCTTCTTATTTTCGTCATTGACGGGCCCCTCTCTTCACCTTTAAAATAACTACCTGATTCTTTTGAAGAAATCGGAGGATGCAGTGGCCGAAAAAGCAGAAACAACCAAAGTGCAAATACCCCTGAACAAAGAACTCCTCGATCATGCCGTCGCGGTTCGTGAGCAATGGGGTTTAATTGTCGATCGACTCCAAAAAATTGAGGAAAGCAAACCTCAAGTTTCAGATGTTGTCTATCGACGCGTTCGTATGGACTACGAACAGAGACGCGAAGAGGCAAAAAAAGGATTGCTCGAAACCAAGGGCGCCATTGATCAAGAACTGGCGAGCCTGACGACGACCAAACAAAAAATTGAGAAGGAACTTGAGAATCACAAAAATGCTTTTGATGAAATTAATTTTCGTCATTCATTGGGAGAATTTGAAGCAGGAGATTTTACCCAACGCGTAGGTGAAGTGCAGGAAAAAATAACCAAGTTTGAAACGATCATCGCTGCGGTCAATGAAAATATACAAAAATATGAAGCAGTTTTTGAAGGGATTGAAGAAACATCTTTTGTCTCTCAAGAAATTGCGGATACGAGTGAAGAGGATGAGCGCCCTCTCACCACAGACACTGATCTTCCGATCAGTCAGATGATATCTCGTGGAACAGAACCTGTGACTGATGAGTCTGGATATATTATCGAAGAAGAAGGGCCCCATTATTTTTCAGGAGTCGCAGAGACTACAAATCCACATCTTCAAGACACCGCGAAAACGCAAAAAACAAAATCTTCTGATTCTTCAAAAAAACATTCTCGCATTCTCTTTGTTGATGGCACTGATGCAGGAGCTATCTTTGGTCTCAATGGCCTTGCGTCGCTCGGTCGTGCTGAGTCGAACACGATTATGGTGAAAGATGCAAAAGCCAGTCGTCAACATTGCCAGATCGTACAAAAAGGAAGCGAATATGTCCTTGTGGATTTGAACAGCTCCAATGGTACTTTTGTCAATGGCGAGCGCGTTGAAGAACATGTCCTTTCAAATGGCGACGAAATCCAAATCGGCGATACGCATCTGCAGTTTCAGGGGTAATCATTTCTGTTCATTGCTTCTCGTCTTCATTTCGTGTATGAATTCATCATGAATCAAAGAATAACATGGGAAGAAGCCAAAAAAAATTATCCCGATGAATGGATCGCATTCGCTGATTATCGTGAAGAAGATGGTTTCCCAGTGGAAGGAATTCTCATAGTTCACAATCCTGATCGAAAACAATTTCACGAAACTGTTGGGAAACTCCTTCCTCAATATGGAGCGATGGCTCTCCAATTTACAGGAGCGATCATCAAAAACCCGGATATTCCTCTTTTATGGCAAATTTCCCATACCGAATCGACAGACGACTTGTCATTATCCCGGTAACTCTCCACGGAAAAAAATGACTTTTCCTGAAGCAGAGGTTGGATGTCGTGATTTAAAAGAACAAGGAGCAGAAGGCTTGATCGGCATGAACCTTCTCGAACGATTTGATTGGTGCGTTCATCCAAAACAACGAGTGATTTCTCTCCAAGAATGACGAAGTCATTTTTATCTGGAGTTCTAGAACGCTGCCAGTTGAGTTTTCCGTTTTATATTTTCAAAATCTCTTTCCAATAATTTGGCATCAATTTTCCTTTTCAAGCTCATTTTCAAACATCTTGTAAAAAAGGGAGGGGGGTCAAGTCTTGACTTTTCATTTTTCATCGAATTTGTGCAACCAAGGACATAGGTAACAGATTTTTAAAAGCACATAGGTAACACTT
>MGRM01000013.1 GCA_001798185.1 Deltaproteobacteria bacterium RIFCSPHIGHO2_02_FULL_44_16
CGCGTTTGATTTTTACGAGGAGTCCGAAAACTTGGAACACTGTAAATTAGAATCCGAAGTCGCGGCTCGTATGCTTGAGCTCGCAACAGAAGATCAAAAGGTAGATCGCGAGATTGGCGTAAGCGTTGCAACGGACATGCTCAACATGGCAGAAGAATCCTGCGCGGCCGTCGAGTCAGAACTCGAACGCACAAACGAATGGATCGAATGCGCACACGACATGCTTTTGACACAAAAGTATCGCGCGCTGCCGGAAGAGTGCTTCGAAGTTTTGTTCCCATCGGATGATGAGGAAGAGTTTGATTGTTGTGGCGAGGATGATTGTGGAGAGGAGGAGTGTGAAGGATGTGAGGAGTGCGAAGGCGGATGTAATGGAGAAGGTTGTGAGGGTGGATGTGAGGAAGATATTGCAGAGGATGAGGAGGTGATGAAGGGAGGATGTTGTGGTGGGGGATGTAAGTAAGTGAAAAAGCCGAGCCTGTGACGGGCTCGGCTTTTTGGTCGAAATCGTGAATGGAGGTTGCTTTTTGAATATATTAACGTTTTTTTGACAAAAAGTCGTTAATCATGTATAGTATTGGCATATGGCAACATCAAATCTGATAAAAACACGGATTAAAAAACGAAAGATTGAATTTGATCAGCTTTCCGTCGGGAAAGAGGCTTTATTGAAATTAATCAACGAAACAGAGCTTTCCGAGAGTGTTTTTAATTCAAACGCCATTGAAAATTCGACACTGACTCTTAAAGAAACGGAACGGATTTTACTTGAAATGGAAGTTTCGCGTGATGTTTCCGTTCGCGAAGTGTTTGAGGCAAAAAATTTGGCTCGCGTGATGGAATACATTCGAGACAAAACAAAAGATGAACTCACAAAAGAACGCATTTTATTGTTGCATAAGATGTTGATTGGAAATATCAATGATGAATTTGCCGGACGTTTTCGCGCATCAGGCGAATATGTGCGCGTCGGATCGCACATTGCTCCCGCACCGGAAAAAGTTGGCGGGATGATGGACACTTTGCTCACAGGATATTCAAATGATCATGATCGATATCTTCTTGATAAGATTGCGATGTTTCATTTGGAGTTTGAAACGATTCATCCTTTTTGTGACGGTAACGGTCGTATTGGACGTGTGCTCATCAACCTACAGCTCGGACAATTCGGATTTCCAAACATTATCATTCGCGATAAAGAAAAACAAAATTATTACAAAACGTTCGGGGAATATCGTGAGACAAAAAAAGCCATACGTATGGAAAAGATTCTCGCACTCTCCTTGCTTGAATCGCTTCACAAGCGTCTTGCCTATCTTCGCGGAGAAGAAATTGTAACGCTTGCAGATTTTGCAAAAACACATCCGTCATCTTTGCAAACACTTCTCAATTCCGCTCGCCGGCAATCGATTCCTGCGTTTCGCGAGAAGGGGGTGTGGAAGATTGGGAGAGAAATAAAATCATAAGAATTATTTTATGGATTCAATTCAACTTTCATTCACCAAAAAAGAATTTCGCGATTTGCTTTTGGAAGTTATGCTCGGTTCCGGCATTCTTGGTATGTTGGCGGATGAACGAGGAAAAAGCTCCGAACCATGTGAGGCGATACAAAAACGCTTGTTGATCGCAGCTCATCGTCTTGGATGGCATGAGATGGTTCAAGAATTTGAAGGTTCTTTGTTACCATCGGATAAACTCTGCGAAGAAGAAGAACATCTTTCGGAAGATTATGACGATAATGTGTTTTGGCACGAACTCGAAACACGTCTCGGCAAACGAGATTTTTATCGAACGGTTACAAAAGAGGAAGAAAAAGAGATGAAAGCGAAACAGTGGCTTCCTGAACGGGTGCATAAAATTTATGGCAGTTATGCAAAAGAATTTGAAGAGCATGGCCTTGAACGGCTTAGGGTAGTTGATGTGTAAGTAAATAAGAAGAGTCGAGCCCATGGGGTTCGGCTTTTTGGTTGGGTTGATTTTGTGCGTGGGATAGGGGAGAATAGACTTACATGACACCAAATCGGAACCAAAGACGATAAAACACACTATCCCAAGGATTCTCATCCCGCCGATATTGTGTTTTTTTATTTTTGCCCTTGTAGGCTAACTGGATAGACCACGGGTTTTCTACACCCGATGTCCGGGTTTTGCCTAAAGAGGCAAGACAACTGCATTCACTCGGAAAACCAAAATCGAATTTTGCTTTTCACTCGTTTCATTTGTTGTGCGAACCCCGGCGAGGGCACCAAGGTGAAGGTATTCACACAAGGCTTTATTTTTTCGGGGGGATGGGGGAGAATGGGTGGGAAATCTATGTCTGAACAAACTTTAGGAAAACTTAATGAACTCATCTCTCGGATCGTTGCTTTCCGCGATGCTCGAGATTGGAAGCAATTCCATAATCCGAAAGACCTTTCGCTTTCTTTGGTTTTGGAGGCAACCGAGGTTATGGAGCATTTCCAATGGAAGAGTAAAGAGGAAATGGAGACGTACGTCGTATCTCATAAAGAAGCGATCAGTGATGAGCTTGCAGATGTTTTGTATTGGGTTTTGCTCATGAGTCATGATTTAGATATTGATCTATTGAAAGCTCTTGAAAGCAAGCTTCAAAAAAATGAAGCGAAATATCCGGAAGCAAAAGCAAAAGGAAATCATGCTAAATATACAGAGCTTTAAATATGATCGTTTACTCTTCTACAAAGCAAGGATTTTTGAATGACGTAATGTCTAACGATATTCATAATGAAATCCTCTATGCCTTTCAAGAAAAACTTGGTCACAGCACCAGCATCAACGAAATAATGTCTTGGCAGAATTCCATGCCGTACATGGCGCGTATTTTGGATGATCAAGATATTCCAGCAGATGCCGGCGTTGCTATCGAATATAAAATTCCACAGACATCACGTCGTGTGGATTTTATTTTGACGGGATTAAACGAACAGAATAAAGAAGCTGTTGTCTTGATTGAATTGAAACAGTGGTCTACAGCATCTATGACGGGAAAAGATGCCGTTGTTGAAACATATGTGGGTCATGCGCTCCGAGAAGTGAACCACCCATCCTATCAGGCATGGTCTTATGCAATGTTGATCGAAGATTATAATCAGACCGTTCAAGAGGAAGAAATCGAAATCAATCCGTGCGCATATCTCCACAACTACACACCAGATGAAGTCATTTCTGACTCATCGTATGCAGAATATATTGATAAAGCTCCGTTGTTTTTGAAACCCGATGCTTTGGCGTTGCGTGCGTTTATCAAAAAATTTGTAAAGCATGGCGACAACAAAAATATTTTGTATCGCATCGATAATGGAAGAATCCGCCCATCAAAAAATCTTGCCGATAAACTCAGTTCGCTTCTTCAAGGGAATCAAGAGTTTATAATGATCGATGATCAAAAGATTGTTTTTGAAACGGCAAAGAAATTAGCGACAGAGTCAACAGAGAAAGATAAACACGTTTTGATTATTGAGGGTGGGCCGGGGACGGGGAAGACGGTTGTCGCGATCAACTTACTTGTTCAACTCACAAAGAAACAATTGAACACGCAGTACATTACGCGTAACTCTGCACCGCGACTCGTCTATGAAAGTAAATTGGCAGGAACACTAAAGCGTTCTCAGATTTCTAACTTATTTAGCGGATCTGGAAGTTTCCATCATGTGCAAAATAATGTTTTTGATGCATTGATTGTCGATGAGGCTCATCGGTTAAATGCTAAGTCGGGCATGTTCAAACACATGGGAGAAAATCAGGTGAAAGAAATTATTGAAGCATCAAAGTTCAGCATTTTCTTTGTTGACGAAAATCAAAAAGTAACTCTCCATGACATTGGAACGAAGGATGAGATTCGTCGATGGGCTATTGGTCTTGGTGCAACAGTTCATGAAATGGAACTTACATCACAATTCCGTTGCAATGGTTCCGATGGTTACCTTTCTTGGCTCGACAATGCGTTGCAAATTCGAGAGACTGCAAATGAAACACTTGAAGGAATCGATTACGATTTTCGCGTTATGAGTTCTGCAAACGAACTCCGTGATCTGATTTACGAGAAAAATAAAATCAATAACAAGGCCCGCATGGTCGCTGGTTATTGTTGGAAATGGTTGAGCAAAAAGAATCCACTCATGGACGACATTATTTTTCCTGAACAAAACTTCAGCGCGAAATGGAATTTAGATACGGATGGAATGTTGTGGATTGTAAAACCAGATTCCGTGAAAGAAGTCGGATGTATTCACACATGCCAAGGCCTCGAACTCGATTATGTTGGGGTGATCATCGGTCTTGATTTTGTTATCCGCAACGGGGAAGTTGTTACAGATGTTACACAACGTGCGAGCAGTGATAAATCCGTTCATGGATATAAGAAACTTTTGATGGAGGATCCGGAGAATACAATGAAGACTTTGGATTTGATTGTGAAGAATACATATCGAACATTAATGACGCGCGGGCAGAAGGGATGTTATGTGTATTTTGTGGATAAGGAGACAGAGGAGTGGTTTAGAGCAAGGATGATAAAGTTCAATTAGCACTATGTCACAACCTATCCTAACAGACATGTTCGGGCAACAAATTTACGCTACTCTTGATGCAAAATATATTGAGATTTTAGAAAAAACAAATACTCAACTTGGTTCGTGGGTTAGTTTGTATAGTTTTTTGGTTGGTCTGACAGGTGTTTTTGTTGGTTTGCTGGCAATAGTTGCTGCAGTCATAATTTTTCGGCAAAGCAAAGATTACAAAGAGAGCATGGAGAAGTTCCAACAAGAAATAAGAACTAAAGCGGATCAACAACTTGCAGAAGTCATAGAAAAGAATGAACAAAGACAAAAAGAGGCTGAAGATCGTTTTGATCTATTGATTGCAGAAAAAGAAAATATACTCGCTAATAACGGGGCTAGTGAAGGTGAACTAATGGAAGTAAGAAAAGATATTGAGAGATTAAAAGAAGCACGAGCCACGCTTCCCATCCGAATGGGAGCAACCCGAGTACAACCAATTAGTGATTTCGGTAGTTTGTCACAAATTACAAGCGGATATCTCGGTTTGCCAGTGCATCACTGCTCACAGTGTGGTTATGGTTTCCTTAAAGACAACCTTTTGTCCAGTATTACAGGAAGTATACGTTTGGGTGGAATGCCATATGCGTGTCCAAAATGTGGAAACGTAGATGAGGTTTAAAATATGCCACAATTCAAAACCAAAGTGATAAAGATTGAAACTGCATTGATGCCCTTTGTGCATGGATTTTTATCGCTGGCAGAGGGCGGACTCAACGCACTAATGCTTGAAGATCAATGTGGTAAAAAGAAATGGTTTGATGAGCAAGATAAGGCAATGTATGACTTGTTTGATGGAGGAAAAATTATCGCGATTGTTTTTAACATTCGTCATGGGATAGAATTACTCTTGAAAAATATCAGTGTGCAGAAAGATGGGAAGTGTTTATCCAGTCATGATTTAAATGAGTTGTTACTGGATTTAGAAAACAAAATACAAGATTTTTGTTTGGAAGAGCATCTTGATTTCTTGAAAGAGGTCGTTCAAAGATATGTTAGTTGGTGGTTTAGTACAAAAAATCAACCTAATGATCCCATGAATGAGCTAACTCGTTTTGGACAAAGTAAGAATGGGAACAAAAAACTTTTGTACGCATTCGTGCACGATCTCTCTAAAAAAGATTTAGAGCAAATGCGTAATGACTGTCATAATTTGAAACGTCTCAACGACTTGCTTGAAGGTCAACCACGTTGGTTTACTACCATGAAAAGGATTGGTGCTTCTAAGCAAGAAGTAAAGACGCAGATGCGTTCTGTTTCCACGATTAAAAATCCAGGATTTAAAAAGTACTCGGTTAAAAATTGATTTCTCTATGCCCCCCGAATCCAAACAACAAATCTTCGAATACCGTAAAGAACTCGAACAAGAACTTGAAGACATGCTTCGCGTCACCGAAAGCGATTTTTCTTTGCAAGATGTGAAAGATGCAATTTTTTATGAAGAAGACAACGACGACATGATGAAAGTTGTTATGATGTTTGATAAGGGAAATCCGCTCGAATTAAGCAATGCGATTGAGCTGGTTACGGATGCGTGGAATTATTTCCCTCATAAAATTTTAGACGGAATGTCGCCTGTGGAAAAAGGGATGTGAGATACGGACATATTTTTATCCACATCTTGTTTGTTATTTCTCAAAGGACACGGGAATATGGTGGGTATGTAATTGTGGTGAATTTGCCGTAATGAGAAATTTTTATGAAACATCAAAAAATAGAAATCAAAAATCAACTGATTGCTGTTACGTTGTCGGAAAATGAGGATAATTTTATTTCGCTAACAGATATGGCGAGGTATAAAAATGAGGATGATCCAAGATATGTTATCCAAAACTGGATGAAAACACGTTTTACTGTTGAATTTATTGGACTTTGGGAACAGTTTCATAATGAAAATTTTAACCGTGTCGAATTCGACACCTTTAAAAAAGAGGTTGGAAGTAACGCGTTTGTTCTTACACCTCAAAAATGGATAGAAAAAACGAATGCCATCGGAATAATTTCAAAATCCGGTCGTTACGGTGGCGGTACATTTGCACATAAAGACATTGCATTTGAATTCGCTTCTTGGATTTCAGCCGAATTCAAGTTGTACATGATTAAAGAATTCCAAAGATTAAAAGTTGAAGAAAACGAAAGATTGATTCTCGGTTGGGATGCTAAACGAATGCTCACAAAAATCAATTACAGAATCCACACAGATGCCATAAAAGAAACAATTATTCTCCCCCAAAAATTATCGCAAGCAGATGCGACGATTGTTTACGCAAATGAAGCGGATGTGTTGAATGTTGCATTGTTTGGTATGACAGCAAAAGCATGGAAAGATCAGAACAAAAACAAAGAAGGAAATATGCGCGACTACGCAGATGTGTATCAGCTGGTGTGTCTCGCGAATCTTGAGGGGATCAATGCGGAATTTATCCGCATGGGAATGTCTCAAAAAGAGCGATTGTTGAAATTAAATGAAACAGCCATTACACAAATGAAATCTCTTCTTCTGAATTCGAGCGTAAAGAAATTGTTGAAATAATTATGTCCATCTTTTATCAACCTCATCGCAAAGCCGACTGGAACTACGGTGGTCACAACTGGAAACTCTCCCGTTCCAAAATCGACCTCTTCATCGAGTGTCCGCATTGTTTCTATCTCGACAACAAAATCGGCGTGAAGCGAGTGCCAGGCTTTCCGTTCTCTATTAACAGCGCGGTGGATCATCTCCTCAAACAAGAGTTCGATTCGTATCGTGTAAAAGGGGAACAACATCCGCTTCAAGCGGAATATGGAATCGATGCGCGACCGATGGCACATGAAGAACTGGATGAGTGGCGTCGCAACTTTGGCGGGGTGAAATTTTTGCATAAGAAAACAGGATTGCTTGTGACGGGAGCGATCGACGACTTGTGGATCAATAGCAAGGGTGAACATATTGTTGTCGATTATAAAGCGACGGCGAAGGATGAGGCAGTGACGGTACTTGATAAGGAGTGGCAAGACGGGTACAAGCGTCAGATGGAAGTGTATCAGTGGCTGCTTCGTCAAAACGGGTTGAACGTCTCGAATATCGGATACTTTGTCTACTGCACAGGCAAGATGGATCGACAGGCGTTTGATAAGAAGATTGATTTTGATGTGAACCTCATTGAATATGTCGGCGATGATTCTTGGGTAGAGAAAACGCTCGTCAAAATTAAAACCTGTTTGGAGAGCGATGCTGCACCGGCATTCGGAAAATCGTGCGATTGGTGTGCATATTGGAAAGCGCGGCTTTCTGTTGAGGAATAACATACAGATCGCGGGGAGATCCCTCGTCGTCGAACTCCTTCGGGATGACGCGATAAAACATATGTACCACCTCTACATCCTCTCCTGCGCCGACCTCACCCTCTACACCGGCATCACCACCGACCTCGATCGCCGCATTCTCGAACACAACACCTCGTCCCGTGCGGCGAAATACACCCGCGCTCGTCGACCTGTCATGCTCGTTTTCTCGAAGAAATACCGCACGCGTTCAACGGCGTCGAAGGCGGAAGCTCGCATGAAAAAGTTGTCGCGCGAGGAAAAACAGAAACTTATTGCAACGATTTCCAAAAAGATGTGATATAATTTATGTCATCACTATGCATTTCATTCTTTTGCTTGGCCCACCAGGGTCTGGAAAATCAACCATTATCGGCGCGGCAAAACAAGAGGGGATTGAGGCGTATGATTTGGAAGAGTACGGACATGGGTTAACGGGGCCTGAAGATCGGTTGGCGAAAGCGAAGGAACTTGTAAGAACATGTGTTGGAAACGGGTCTGTGCTTATTGGAATGGCAGACGTAGATCCATCTGTATTTCCTTTGGACGCAACCAAGATTATGATTCTTCCATCGTTTGATGTGTATAAAGCACGTTTGGAACAACGAGATTTTGAACAAATACATAAACAAGGACAAGGAGGGGTCGAGTATAAATATGCGTCATTTGCAGAACAAGCAAAATCTTTTGAGAATGTGATTGTGAATGACGGATCCGTCGAAGAAGCACTTACGCAGATAAAACAATTTATTCATAAATAGAAATATTGTATGGCAAAAGGAAATAACGCGCAGCAAAAGAATGTAAAGAAACCAAAGAAGGATAAGAAAAAGTAGAAAGGAGAAAGCATAAAGTAGAAAGGGGGAAAATATGCAACGAACGATCCTGCTTCGAAATCAACCGGTCGAGTACGAGCTCAAAGCGAGTCTTCGTTCTCGGCGCATGCGCCTCGCCGTTTATCCCGGCGGGCGTTTTGTTGTCTCGATTCCGAAGCGGATGGATGAGCGACATGTCGAGAAGTTCCTTCTCGAAAAGGCCGAATGGATTCTCGGCAAGATTGACGCGATGAAGAAAAAGACGCCGGTCGAGAAAAAGCCGATCTCGAAACTTGAATTGAAACGACTCAAAGTTGTCGCTCTCGAACTTGTGCATCGTCGCCTCGAGTACTTCAACGACTATTACAAATTCACCTACCACAATGTCTCTATTCGCAATCAAAAAACGCGATGGGGAAGTTGTTCGCGCAAAGGCAATTTGAATTTCAATGTAAAAATCGCGATGCTCCCGCCGCATCTCGCGGATTACATTATTGTTCACGAGTTGTGCCATCTGAAAGAGATGAATCATGGATCTCGTTTTTGGAAACTCGTTGCACTGACGTTTCCGGAGCATAAAGAGTTGCGGAAGGAGCTTCGAAAAGGGAATATCACCCTAACATAAAAGCAATATGCATTTTTTGCACATTGCTTTTATTGTTTGCTTATTGCCCCGCAGGTCCTCCACTTGGTGCTCCGCCTCCGGATGGCCCGCCACCTCCTTGTGGACCAGTTCCGCCTGAGAAGCCATCTCCGAATGTTGCACCTCCGGCCGGTGCTTCACCTCCGAACGACCCATCTCCCGAGCTTCCACCTAGCGGACCGCCGCTCGGTCCACCTCCCGCCTCACTTTTTGGGGGAGGTGAGAATGAGCCTTGTGGGTTTCCACCAGGATTTCCGCCCTGCGGTCCGCCTCCTTGAGGTTCTCCTCCTTTGAAT